>JBNMOV010000296.1:0-6235 GCA_051275765.1 Maribacter sp.
CTCGCAAACATCGCTGTCATATCTGTTACACTAGCTGTATTCCAATTACTAATATTTCCATTAAAGGAATCAGTCCCACCAAACATACCTAACATATTGTTTACATTGCTGGTGTTCCAATTGTTAAAATCTTGGTTAAATGCGACTGCCCCACTGAACATATTTGACATATTTATTACACTAGACGTATTCCAATTATTGAGTTCGCCATTGAATAAATCAGTACCAAGAAACATGTTCGACATATCAGTTACATTCAAGGTATTCCAATTATTCAGATTGCTGTTGAATGCATCAGCATTATAAAACATATTCGACATATCAGTTACATTTACTGTATTCCAACTATTGATATCACTATTGAAAGCAGCAGCATCACGAAACATATTCGACAGATCTGTTATGTTCACCATATTCCAATTGCTGATATTTCCATTGAAGGAATCCGTATCACGAAATATATTTTCCATATTCATTACATTGATGATATTCCAGTTATTCATATCGCCATTGTATGATCCAGTTCCACGAAACATCTCAGACATATCTGTTACATTGCTTACGTTCCAATTATTTATATTGCTATTGAACACATCAGTATAACTAAACATCTCAGACATATCTGTTACATTGATTGTATTCCAATTACTGATATTTCCATTGAACACATCAGTATAACTAAACATCTCAGACATATCTGTTACATTGGAGGTATTCCAGTTATTGAGATCTCCATCAAAAGAATCGGCATTATAAAACATGCGACTCATATCACTGACATTGCTTAAATTGGGAGCATCCACGGCATTGTATGTCATATTACTGGTGTTTGAGAAGGCATTATTCATGTCTTCCCAAGCGATGTCTCCCCATTGTTCGATGGTCAATAGTTTATCATTATCTCCATTACCATTATTAAAATACATTTTGGGGAATACTCCTCTAATCGTTATGGTATAAGTGAGAAATGTGTTGTAGTCATGTGTAATATCTGTAGTTATATTAAAATCATCGTAAAAGCCATCACTATCCCAATCTATATCATAATTATAAGTATAGTTCGGATCTGCTAAAATAGTAATAGATGTAGAATTGGATATGCCTGGATTACTGGGTTTCCAAGTCGTGATAAAAGGTGCTTGAGCAGAAATGCTAGAAATGGTTGCTAAATTAAAAAGGAGGACAAAAGCGAGAATGCTCATTAAGAGTGAGCGTCTTTCATAGGTAATATTCATTTTTAGATTTTTTAAGTTATAAATAATTTCTTACACCCCTAAGTTATAAAATAAATGAAAAACGTTACCAGAAAAATCTATTCTTTTCAATTAAAAAAGGTCTTCCCAAATGGAAAGACCTTTTTTAATTATCATTTATATCAATTTTCAATACTAGTTCATTTTTATCAATTTCTGCGTTTCCATTCTTTCTCCACTATGAATAGTGATGAAATAATATCCATTCGCAAAGCGATTCATGTCTATGCTTTCTGTTTGAATACCTTCATCATAAGTTCCGTTTAAAGCATGAATAGTTCTACCTAAATTATCAGAGATAATGATATTAACTTCTTCAGCATTTTTGGTTTCAAACTCTATATTCAATATATCTCTTGTAGGATTAGGATAAATTTTGGTAGCTGCTAGAGCAACTTCCTCTTCTTCCAATCTTAGACTAGAACCCGATAAATCATGCGTATAAAGTCCAGAATATGCTGACCAGTCATTGCCACTACAATTGCTTCTTACTTTGTATTGATAAGTAGCATTTGGTGTTAGGTTATTAATATAGATGAAATTTTGTCCAGGCTGGCTATTTTGAGTGTACCAAGTCGGCGTACCTACTTCACGATATCTTACTTTCGCTTTGATTTCACTAGGATTATTATCCCATCTGATACGCATTCTAGCATTATCTAAATAAATAGAAGCTACTCCTGTAGGAACATCGCAAGTACTGGTGTAGAATAATTGTACTGCTGTAAAATCTGACCAAGAACCACTTGCACATTGTGCTCTTACTTTGAATTGGTAGTATTTTTTATCACTAAGATTAGGTATGCTGCGTTGTGTACTAGCAGTTCCAGATGTTGACCAAGCAGTTGTTCCTCTAAGACGATATTTGACTTGGTAATAAGTCGCTCCAGATACTACATCCCAAGAAAATAAAGCATTGGTAGGCGTAATCATATCGACTGCGGCATTGGTAGGAATACCTCCACATCCATATTCAAATGCTCCCAAATCTACTGTGCCGTTGATGATTCTGTTATTGTTGTCATAATCTACTGTTCCAACTACTGCTGTATTGTCACCAATATTATTTCCAGGAGAAGAATTAGTAGGGCGATAATTACTATCTAATGCAGGTGCAGTAGAAATTTCATTAGTAGATGTTCCACCACACCAAGTAGCTGCTGCATCTGGTCTGATATTATTTTGGAGTATAACAGTAGGACAATTAGGATTATTCAATCTTCCAAAGCTTTGAGCAGCTGAATTATTATCAAAAATATTATTAGTAGCTGTAAAATTCAATGTGCCTCCATGTCTTCTGATGGCAATAGGAGCATTTTCTGTCACAGTAGAATGTGTTCCAATATCTGTATTATCTACGATTGTACAATTAATAACGTTTGCATTAAGTGTAGTACTGGCACGACTATCGAAGAAACCCGCACTTCCAGAAAATCCTTGTCCTGATGGTAAATCCGATGCGATGTTATTAGCTAAAAGGCAATTGGCAACAGAAGCATTTCCTGTTCCTGCTAAGAATGAAATAATATAGGCAGTAGCATATCTACTTTCATTATTTTGGAAGATGGAATTGTGAATATTGATATAATGAGCAGCAGAAGCATTGAACTCTGCAAAAATACCTGCTGTTATGTTGGCAACATTATTTTCTATCTTGCAATTATGAATCTCGACAGTATTGATAGCAGTAGCCTTATAAATAGCTGCTCCTCTATTCAGTGCATCGTTAGAAAGATGATTTCCTTGTCCACCAGAGATCGTGATACCATCTATTCTTGTATTTTCTCCTGATATATAGAGTAATCTATTACTGTTTTCAGCTCTAGTGGCTTCTGTGAAAGAAACATTGTTATTATCATTCCCTTGTAAATCTCCAGAAAGAATCACTTCATTATTTTTCCAATCTCTCTGTGAAAGATCTGTTTCTGTACCATCAAAACCACCATATAATTCTACATCTGTACCAATATTAAAATATACTGTTCTGTTAGATACTTCTGGCTTATATGTTCCATCTGCTACCCAAACTTCCTTAGTCAATGGAGCAGCTAATGCAGCTGCCAAACCATCATGTAAATCTGTGAAGGCATCAGCCCAAGATGTTCCATCATTAGCACCTGTGGCATCTTTGTCTACGAAGAAATTAGCGGGAGGTCCAGTGACTGTATAGGTTTTTACACTTACTTTTCCATTATCCATATAAGCGAGATAAATGTAACCTGTAGAAGGGTGAATCGCCATCTCAAATTCCTTTGTCGTCGCTGTACCAATATTGACACCTACAGGAGTAAGTATTTCCCAAGAATTTCCTCCATTACTGAATCGCTGTGTTTCTAGTGTACCTGTGGATGAAATATAACTAAGGTATTTCAAGCCATCTACAGGATTAGCATCATAATCTATGTGGTCTAAATCTGTAGTTCCTGTACTAGTAGGGCTAGTTTTGACTACATCCCAATTGTAATTTTTTAAATCTGCTGTTCCTGTGTGTAAAACCCAGTCATTATCTTCTGTAGCGGCTAATTGTTGCCCTATGACATCATCTACTCCTGAGTTTAAGGAAACATTCCATGTACTGCCATTGTAAGTAACTATATATATAGCTGTACTTTCATCAAACCAACCGAATATGCCCGTATAGAATATCTTATTATAAGATGTATAATCTAAGGAGCGTGGGATAGTGTAAATGAAAGATGAGTGTTGTACAACCCAAGTTCCTGTTTGATTGGAAACAATTTTAGTACGGTGGTAATTTCCTGATTCTATGTGTTGATAAGCTATGTAAGCACCACCAGAAGGAGAGAAACGGAGTTCTGTTTTGTATTGTATCACATCAGAATTAATAGATAATCCTTCTGCTATCCAAGAAGATGTACCAGCATTAAAACGAACAACATCTAGTTTACCATTGAAGCCATTTTTGTAACTAACCCAAGGTTCGTTGGTCACAGGATTGAATTCTAAGGAAATCATGGATGAACCTATGGATGAAGCTGCTCCAGATCCAACGGTTACCCAATTGCTGCCATTATATTTCATGACATAGAGTTTGTTGGCATCTGTAGAATTGGCGTAGGCGATGTAAGTTTCGCCAGTGACGGGATGATGATCCATGTCTAGGGCTGTGGCATCTTGAGTAAATTCTGCATTTCCTAGCAGTGTCCAACTTTGTGAGAATGCGGAAAAGGATAGGGTTGTGATGAGAGTTAGAATGAGGAATATTTTCTTTGTGAAAGAGGGAGCGATTCCTTGATATTGAGTAAGTACTTTGTAATTCATCATTATTAATTTTGGTTAATTGATAGTCCAAAATTCGATGAAATGACTAGTGTTTCAAAAGGAGAGTTTCTGAAAATGCGATATGAGTTGCTAAAAGGAATTAACGATTTCGAAAAACTCATCTTTCTTGTCTTTGGAAATGGATACGATCATGTCATTTGCCATGACGATATAGTTTCCATCTTTTCTTACGAATTGTTTAATATGTTGAATATTAATGAGATAGGAACGATGTGGACGATAATAATAATTATTGTTATCTAAGGCATCCACGAAAAATCGAAGCGGTTTGCTAATGATTTTTCCAGGCATGTTTTTGAAATATATTTTGGTGTACATACCATCTGCTTCCATGAGGACGACATCTTTGAGTTCTACGAATAAAATACCATCTGATACTGGTAAACCTATTTTATCAAACATAGCAGATTTAAAAGTTGCCTTGAGTTCTGAAAGCTGATTCGAGATATTTTGACTACTCATTGTTTTGGTTACTTTTTGTACAGCTTCCTTCACTTTATTGGGACGCATGGGTTTGAGTAGGTAATCTATGGCATTCATTTCGAATGCTTGAATCGCAAAATCACTATAAGCCGTCGTGAAGATGATATGAAAATTTATTTCATCTTTTTCAAAGAAATCGAATATCTGTGTACCATTATATTCAGGCATTTCTATGTCTAGAAATACGATATCTGGTTGCTGATTTTTGATGATTTCTACACCTTCTGGAAGTGTTTCTGCTTCTGATACTTCATTGATTTCTTTGCAGAAATCTTCTACTATTTTTCGTAATAAATTTCTAGCTTTGGGTTCGTCGTCTATGATGATGGCTTTCATGTGTTATACGTTTTCATTAGGTATCTGGATAATTACTTTTGTTCCTACTGCTTCATTATTATCATCCATTAAATCAATGATTTGTAAAGTGATATCTTGTTCCCGCCCTACATTGAGGAGTTCTATTCTATTTTGAGTGGCAGAGGTGGCGAAACTTTTGTGTTTTTTTAATTTCCTTGCGTTTAGTAATGCTGATTTATGCCTGCCAATTCCATTATCTGCAATGCTGCAATGAAGAACATTTCCTATCATTGCAAATCTTATATCTAATTTCCTGTCATTTTTTTTGTGGAGCAAACCATGTTTTAAACTGTTCTCAATAAAAGGTTGGATAAGCATAGGAGGCAAATAAGTACGTGATTTATCTACGTTTTTGGCTACATTTATAGAGTAATTCAGTTTTTCCTCGAAGCGTATTCTTTCCAATTCCAGATAGAGCTCTGTTGCGTTGATTTCTTCTTGTAATGGAATAGTTTTTTCTCTACTATGATCCAAATAAAGTCGCATGAGATCCGCAAATTTTCCTAAATAGTTACTTGCTAATTCCCGATTATTCATAATGATGAATTCTTGTATGGAATTGAAAGCATTGAAAAGAAAATGTGGATTCATCTGTGCTTTGATGGCTTTCATTTCTGCATTATTCAGCTTACGTTCTAATTTTAATTTATTTTCTGATTCAGAGAGTTTGATTTCTGCTAGTTCTGCTCGTTTTTTCAGTTTTTGTTGATAGATGTAAAGGAAAGAAAGAGAAAGCAGAAGTAATCCTGCAATGATAGAAATGATGAATAAATTCCTGTTCTTTTTGGCTCGTTCTACTTCTATGAGTTTTTCTTGTTTGAGTTTATCTGTTTCGTATT
>JBNMOV010000297.1:0-6229 GCA_051275765.1 Maribacter sp.
AATCTACAGATTACAGTTCATTGATGAGTATAAAATTACCAAACGGGAAAGGTTGCGAAGGAATGTTCAGACGAGGAGCATTTACAAATTGTACTCAAAAAAAATTGGAACAGTATATTAATACACAGTTCCAAATACCAAGAATGGCACTCGATAGTGTAATAGAAGGAAAAGTAGGCTACCAATTTCAACTAGATGAGGAAGACAGAATCAATAATGGAACAATCACCAAAAATCCTGGAGGTGGTTTAGGTGAAGAACTAGAAAGAACCTTACTCGCCATACCTCAATTAGAACCTGCTAAAATAAATGCAGATAGTTATGTAGCAACAGAGATTACTTTGGAGGTTTATTGTGATATTGTTTTGAGATAAGAATTAGACGCTAGACTAAAAAGATGTTATTAATAACAAAAGGGAATTCATCGAAGATGAATTCCCTTTCCTATAAAAATCTAGTGTATAATATTTAAAAGCGAAGCGGTCTAATATCTAAACCAACATTCCCTTCAATTTCTTACGAGCAAAGTGAATCCTACTTTTAATCGTACCTAAAGGCAGATCTAATTCTTTTGCAATTTCGTCATACTTATATCCTTCATATCTCATTAGGAAAGGTATTTTGAAATCATCTGAAAGCATATCCACAGACTTCATGATTTCATCGAATGCCATTTGACTTTCTCCTGCATTCGCTACACCAGATTGATTACTATCTAGATAAAAATCATTTTCAGTATTATCTACCAAAAGATTTCTACGCTTCTTTTTACGATAGTTATTAATGAAAATATTACGCATGATAGTATAACTCCAAGCACGGAAATTAGTCCCTACATTATACTTATCTTTATTTTTGATGATTTTAAATGCGGTCTCTTGGAAAAGATCCGAAGCATCATCAACATTCCTCGTTAAACTATTGGCGAAAGCCTCTAATGAAGAACGATATTCTATAAGCTGTTTGCTAATGTCAATAACCATAATTCAAGGGTTTTAAACGCCGCTTTCCTTCGAAAACGGACATTAGATAATAGACCTTATTCATCTGACGGTTTTCCCGCTGTTGTCTTTTATATATCCTTTATAGGATAAGAAATTCGACTTTACTGAATGGTCGCTATTGTGGATGGGATATATTACGGTTTACTATATTATATAACTCCTATCCACTGTTTTGCTGTCTTGCTAAAGACAAGTTGTTGTCCTTTGTTTGTATTTAGTCTAAATAAATATAGTGCAATTTAAGACAAATTCCAATAAAAAGAAAGTGTCTTGCGAAAATATTTTTTTGATTAAAAAAATAAACTATTCTAAGGCTATACAATTATATACATATCAAAACCCATACCCTTCAAAAAATACTGACATATAGGCGTATATTTTGAACAATTTAGGTTCTAATGGCAGTTCTTATTTATAAAGATTCAAAAATATATGACAATGTTGCATGAGCCATGGCTAAAATAGCAAATACAATTTATTACTTTTGTTGATACCTCAGTTTGGTAAACCTTTTCAGGTTTGCTAAGCATAAAGTAAAAAAAAATCAGTTAAACACTATTACTGAATCCAGCTTTAGCAAACCTAATTAAAGGTTTACCAAAGCAAGAAATATCTAATGATGAGAGAGAACATATTATTAATCTTATTATTGTCCTGTACTTTTCTAACAGTCTGGGGACAAAAAACATTTCCTGAAAACGGAGTATTTGATCACAGAGAAGGATTATATGCCTTCGTTAATGCGACCATACACACCACTCCTATTATAGTACTGAAGGATGCCACTTTGGTTGTCAAGGATGGTAAAATAATTGCTGTGGGAGCAGGAATTAGTATACCAAAAGATGCAGTAGTTTATGATATGCTGGATAAGCACATCTATCCTTCATTCATAGATATTTATTCCAATTATGGAATGCCAGCACCTAGTGCAGTAGGCGAGGAATTAGGTCGCCAACCACAAATGCTCAGTAATAAGGATGGAGCATATATGTGGAACGAAGCTTTGAAACCAGAATTTAGGGCAGGTGAAGCATTCAAAGCAAGCAGTAAATCAGCAGAAGAACTAAGAGGTCTTGGTTTTGGTGCTGTGCTGACACATATGCAAGATGGTATATCCAGAGGAACTTCCTGCTTGACGACATTAGGTACAGGAAAAGAGCATGAACTCATCATCAAGGAAAAAGTAGCACATCATTTATCTTTCAGTAAAGGACGTTCTACACAGAGTTATCCTAGTTCATTAATGGGAGGTATCGCACTTATTCGCCAAACTTATTATGATGCTAAATGGTATACTTCACAAGACAACGATAAGGAATACAATGTTTCTTTAGAAGCTTGGAATGATATGAATGGTTTGCCTCAAATATTCGAGGTAAGAGATAGGTTGGATATTTTTAGAGCAAATAAAATAGCAAAGGAATTCAATACTAAATATATTATCAAAGGTTCTGGTGATGAATATATGAGACTAGATGCGATCAAAGCAACAGGTTCTTCATTGATTATTCCAGTTACTTTTCCAGAAGCTTACGATGTATCAGATGCTTTTGATGCGATGCAAGTTAGTCTTTCTGATATGAAACATTGGGAACTCGCTCCTACGAATCCAGGGAAATTAGCTGCGGCTAATATCCCTTTCGCATTTACGATGAAAGGATTAAAAGATAAAGGCAACTTTTTAGCTAATATTAAAAAAGCGATTAAAAACGGCTTATCAGAAAGTGATGCTTTAGCAGCATTAACGATGACGCCAGCTAAATTAATGAAAGCTGAATCTTTAGTCGGCTCATTAGAAAATGGAAAAATCGCCAATTTCATTGTAACGAATAAATCTATCTTCGAAGATGGAGCAACGATACACCAAAACTGGGTAGCTGGACAAGGCTTCATCTTAAAGCAGTTTCCAGATGAAGCGAGTATAGGAGAAGGAATGTATAATTTCAATATTGGTAAGAAAAAGTATTCCTTAGAAATTACTTGGAAAGAGGATAAGCCTAAGTATCAGATTATAGAAAATGATTCTACTAATATTGCAGTTAATTATGATTACGCCAATAAAATTATTTCTCTTTCCTTCATGGAAGATGAGAAAAAAGTACGCCTTTCTGGAACAGTAAAGAATAGTACAGCTGCAAAAGGAAAAGGATATGATGCCAATGGTAATTGGATATCTTGGAGTATTTCTCCAACAAGAGAATTAGTAGACAAAAAAGACGAAGAAGAGAAGGACGACGAAAAGGAAGATGAAAAAGTAGAATTAGGAAAAATTACTTATCCATTCCTTCCATATGGCTGGGCAGAGAAACCAAGGGCTAAATCTACTTTAATAAAAAATGCTACGCTTTGGACGAATGAGAAAGAAGGGATTATCCAAGCAGATATTTTATTAATCAATGGAAAAATATCACAAATAGGAGAAAGCTTAAATGCCACAGCTGATATCGTAATAGATGCTAAAGGAAAGCACGTAACAAGTGGAATCATTGATGAACATTCTCATATTGCGATTAGCAGAGGAGTGAATGAAGGAACGCAATATTCTTCTGCAGAAGTGAGTATAGCAGATGTGGTGAATTCAGAGGATGTCAATATTTATAGAAATTTAGCAGGAGGGGTAGTTGCTGCTCAATTATTGCATGGTTCTGCTAATCCAATTGGTGGACAATCTGGTATGGTGAAATTCAAATGGGGATTCACACCAGAAGAAATGAAAATCAAAAATGCTGCTCCATTCATCAAATTCGCATTAGGAGAAAATGTAAAACAATCCAATTGGGGAGATGAATATACGATCCGTTTTCCTCAAAGTAGAATGGGTGTGGAACAAGTATATGACGATCACTTCACTCGTGCCAAAGAATACGGAAAACTGAAACGAAGTGGAAAAGCTTATCGCAAGGATTTGGAAATGGAAACGTTATTAGAAATCATAGAAAGCAAGCGTTTTGTTACTTGTCATTCTTATGTACAGAGTGAGATTAATATGTTGATGAAAGTAGCAGAAAGACATGGGTTTACTTTGAATACATTCACGCATATTTTAGAAGGTTACAAAATAGCGGATAAAATGAAAGCACATGGAGCAGGTGGTTCTACCTTCTCAGATTGGTGGGCATATAAGTATGAAGTAATCGATGCCATCCCTTATAATGCCGCGATTTTGAGCAAAATGGGTGTAGTAACGGCATTGAATTCTGATGATGCTGAAATGTCTAGACGCTTGAATCAAGAAGCAGCGAAAACCATTATGTATGGTGGAATGTCAGAAGAGGAAGCATGGAAATTGGTTACCTTGAATCCTGCGATATTATTGCATTTGGATAAGGAAATGGGAAGTTTGAAAATAGGTAAATCTGCTGATGTAGTGATTTGGTCAGATAATCCATTATCGATTTATGCTAAAGCAGAACAGACTTATATAGATGGTATTCTTTTCTATGATAGCAAACGTGATTTGCAATTGAGAAAAGAAATCAGCGAAGAACGAAATAGATTGATACAAAAAATGATAGGCGTGAAAGAAGGTGGAGGAAAAACTCAAGCTCCTTCCATGAAGTTCCAACAGCATTATCACTGTGATCACGTAGATGATGAAATGGGAGAACAGCAGCAGAATCATGATCATTAATTAGTTTCAAATTTATAGTGTTTAAATCCTCCTAGCCTCCCCGAAGGGGAGGAATGTGTATCAATTTTCTCCCCTTCGGGGAGGTTAGGAGGCGTTTTTATTAGGAAAATTCAAACATCACAATATGAAATATTTATCCATCATCATAGCCTTAGTTTTTTGCCAGCAGATGGCACAGGCACAGCAGACCCCTGCAAAACCACAATCTGAATCCATTCTCATCATGAATGCCACTGCACACATAGGGGATGGCGAAAAAATAGAGAACTCTATCGTTGCTTTTAAGGATGGCAAATTCACGATAATAGGAGATGCTAGAACAATGAGAATCGATCCAAGTAAATTCGACACGATTATCAAGGCAGAGGGCAAACACATTTATCCAGGATTTATCGCTATGAATTCACAGATAGGATTGAAGGAAATAGATGCAGTAAGAGCGACTAATGATGATTACGAAGTAGGTCGTTTTAATCCTAGTATTCGTGCATTGATTGCTTATAATACAGATTCTAGAGTTACACCAACTATCCGTTCCAACGGAGTCATGATGGCACAGATAGTGCCAAAAGGCGGAAGAATGCCTGGACAATCTAGTGTAATGAAGTTAGATGGTTGGAACTGGGAAGATGCTCAATATAAAGCAGATGAAGGTCAGCATTTGAACTGGCCTGCACCATTTAGAAGAGGTGGTTGGTGGGCAGCTCCAGGACCTATTACGAAGAATAAGAATTACGATAAGCAAGTAGAAGAAATCCGTCAGTTTTTCAAGGAAGCGAAGGCATACAGCGAAAAAATGACTGTAGAAACGACTAATTTGAAATTCGAAGCAATGAAAGGTCTTTTCGATGGTAGCAAGAATTTATATGTAAATGTGAATTTTGCGAAGCCAATGATGGAAGCAGTTTTGTTTGCTGAAGAATTTGGTATTACTCCAACTATCGCAGGCGGAAAAGACGCATGGCAAGTAGCTGATTTCCTAAAGGAATATGATGTAAAAGTCATCTTAGGAAATACTCAAGCTATTCCAGTACGAGAATATGATGACATCGATCAACCCTATAAAAATGCGACGATGCTGAAAGCAGCTGGTGTGACTTTTGCTTTTAGTATGAATGGAGCATGGGAACAAAGAAACTTGGTTTTCCAAGCTGGACAAGCAGTTTCTTATGGCTTGGACTATGAAGCGGCCATAGAAGGATTGACACTTTCTGCTGCCAAGATTTTAGGGATAGATGATAAAACAGGCTCACTGAGAAATGGCAAGGATGCTACATTTATTTTAGTAGATGGTGATGTCTTGGATATGAGAACCTGCATCGTAGAAAAAGGCTTTATCCAAGGGGCAGAAATAGACATGGATAATAAGCAAAAGGCATTGTCTAGGAAGTTTACAGAGAAGTATGGAGTGGATGTGGAGAATGATTAAATTCGATTTTAAACATATCCTAAAATTATTTTTTCGCCAGTTCAAGTTTTAAACTTGAACTGGCGATTTTTTATAAAATACCTTTACCAATGAAATACTACCCCTTAGTAGTTAGTCAAGCTAATAGTGTCGGTTATATTTTTAGTGTAATTTTAGTCTGAA
>JBNMOV010000298.1:0-6219 GCA_051275765.1 Maribacter sp.
TCAAATATGATGATTCCTTCCTCTGTTCCTGCCCACATATCACCATCTAAATCCAAGGTAATATCATGAACAATATCTATAGGTAATTCACTATTCGATTGATTAATAATACGAGTTTGGTTATCTGCATGATTATCCCAATCGTCACCTTCATTGAATACCAAAATACCAGATCCAGTAGTAGTAAACCATTTGTTTTCGCTGGGATCAATGGTCATCTTAAGTAGCCTCTGGACTCCAGACAGTGGGAAAGATTTCCAATTTCCATCAGGCTGTAATACGACTATCGGATTTGGAACACTGCTGTTCGTTATCCAAAGGTTATTATTGTCATCCAATGCAAGACCAGGTACTCTACAACTTCCTGGATCATTAACAGGAGATTCTAATGGAGAATTTTCAGGATTGTAAATAGTGAAGTCTGTACCATCATATACCGTAAGTCCTTTTAAGTATGAGCCAACATAGACGATGCCTGTCGCTTCATTTACCTCAATGTCGACCATGTCAAACATACCTACCAATGCGTCCTCGGTATTGCTATTGAAAATACTCCACTCTCCATTACTGTATTTAGCAAAACCTGAAGCATCAAAAGAGTATTGCCAAGTTTGGGTAATACCTCCACCAGCTACCCAAAGTTCATCAGCTACAATTTCCATATTGAAATTCGATACAGAATAAGGTGAATTGAAAGTCATGATGGAGCAGCTACCTGTACTTGGTTCTGATATTTGAAATCCCTTTCCAGAATCGCCAATCCACAATCTACCTTGTTCATCTTGAACGGAAGCATATCCTAGTCCAGCTATACACCAAGCAGGGATTTCTGAGCTCAAATTTCCACTATCATCCCTAATATGTATTTGTTGTCCGTTAAATGGAAATTTCTGTAATTGGATAATCAAATCATCTTTTCCATCTTGTAAATATCCTATGCTGAAGTCTGGTTCATGGATGATGAATTCCAAACCTGCATCCGTCATTACAAAAAGACTATCATTAATATCTAGGAATAATTCTTCTTTATAGTTATGAACCACTCTGGATGTATAGTCATCAGGGAAGCCATTATCCATATCCAATTTTTCCCATGCAGTAAAATCTAATAGGTTGAAATTAGATAATGGAGCATAATAAATCCCTTCATCTGTAGCAGCATAAAGCGTATTATTAAAAGACGTAATGCTATTCACTCTGATATTAGTAAAAGTAGTGAAAGCAACTTCTTTTTCCTCTAAATTAATTTTCATAACACCAAAGCCAGTAGCCAAATAGGCATCTGTTCCAAGGAAATAAATGTCATATATTTCCTTGTCTCCCTGTAATTCTATATTTCGCTTGATGTCACTCATATTAAAAACAGAACTTCTATCTCTAGAAATAATGTCAATATTGCTATTATTATATGCAGCTATTAGTAAGTCGTTTTCTGGACTATATTCCAGAATTTTAATATTTACATCACTTAATCCATCTACTTTATCAAAGTAAGTAGTAGACATTTCTTCCTTATCAAAAATGATGATGGACTGATCTGCTGCATACCAAACCTCATTTGGTGTTTGGGTTACATATCTTCCTGTAGTATAGGGCAGCAACGAACGCCATTCTCCAAAAGACAAATTATCTTGGGCATATAAATCGATTCCCAAACATATTGTAACTATCAATGTGAATATTCTCATATCTTGAATTCTATCTTGTAACCTTAAAGGTAAGCTATTGAATATGTATACTGTGTTGTTTTCCTTGTCTTATATCTGTCAGAAGTTGTTTGAATTTAATACTTAGAATTTGTCATGCCTGTTTTAGCTGCTTTTTGTTCCCAAAATGCTCATTACGCTAAGGCGAAACTATTCATGATACGCTATTTTGGGAGTTCACGAATCTTTGATTTTTCGCTTTTTGTGCCTTAAGTGAAACGAATTCAATAACATGAGTCATTATGCTTGTTCTTTTTCCTTCTAAAAAACACAAAAAATAGTTCCGTAGCATACGGCTATGCAACGATTTTTTGAATTCTTTAGAAGAAAAAATTACTACCCATTCTGGCTTAATTTATTAAATACGTTTCACTAATCAACTAAAAAATAGATTATAATAATTTTCAAAAGTCAAATCCAAACAACTTCTCAGAAACTTAAACGAACAGATATAAGCTTTAAGTTTTAGACTAAACACTTTTAAGTTTTGAAAAAATACTTGTTAGAAAAGAACGATAAGGATAACTTTACGTTTATAATGTAGTTGAATTACTATTCCAATATCTCAGTATCTTAATATCTCAACATTCAAATGTATAATGGATAACAACGAAATAAACGAATTAAAAGAAGCGATAAAAGCATCTCCTGAAAATATTCCGCTAAGAAAATACTTAGCGAATATGCTCATGAAAATGCAGCGTTATGAAGAAGCGGAATTGGAATATAAGAATGCACTAAAATATGCTTCTGGAAATACATTACTTAAATTAGGTCTGGCAGATGCTTTTTGTGAGCAAGAAAAAACTTCATTAGGTTTAGTTATTATAGAGGAATTGGTAGAACAAAGTACTCCTTCCGCTAAGACTTGGTTCATTTATGCCAAATTATTATTACAATCCAAAGATCCAGGAGGAGCAAAAGAAGCTTATAATAATGCCATAGCTATAGATGAAAATATAAAGGATTCTTTTTTAGAATCTAAAATCAATCTGTCTAATCAGAAAAATGAATCGCCAGAACCACAAAAAATAAAATTAGGTGGTTTTGATGGAGATATGGATGAGGATGAAAACTTCATAGATATAGAACGTCCAGAAATTTCTTTCTTAGATGTAGGAGGAATGGACAAGGTAAAGGAAGAAATCAGAATGAAAATCATTCATCCGCTAGAGCATCCAGAAATATACAAGATGTATGGCAAGAAAATAGGTGGTGGCTTATTGATGTATGGTCCTCCAGGTTGTGGAAAAACTCATCTAGCTAGAGCTACTGCTGGAGAAGTCAATGCTAATTTTATTTCTGTGGGAATTAGTGATATATTGGATATGTATATGGGACAGAGTGAAAGAAACCTGCACGCTATTTTTCAACGAGCAAGAGATATGAAACCCTGTGTACTTTTTTTTGATGAAGTAGATGCACTAGGAGCGAATAGATCTGATATGAGACAAAGTGCAGGGCGACATCTGATCAATCAGTTTCTTTCTGAATTGGATGGAGTAGAAACAGATAATGATGGCGTACTTATCTTAGCCGCTACCAATGCTCCTTGGCATTTAGATCCTGCGTTTAGAAGACCAGGACGTTTTGATAGAATTCTTTTTGTTCCGCCACCAGATGATGTAGCTAAAGCATCCATATTAGAAATTCATCTAAAGGAAAAGCCAATTGCTAATATAGATTATACCAAAATTGTGAAAAAAACTGTGGATTATTCTGGAGCAGATATGAAAGCACTGGTGGATATTGCGATTGAATCTAAACTGGATGAAGCGATTCGATTAGGTAAGCCAGTTCCTGTAGAAACTAAAGATTTGCTCAATGCAATAAAGAAACATCGTGCTACCACAAAGGAATGGTTTCAAACTGCCAAAAATTATGCACTTTTCGCCAATGAAGGAGGATTGTATGATGATATATTGAAGTATCTCAAGATTAAGAAATAGGTTTTAAGACTGATTTGACTTTAGGCGAATGAGCATATATTATACATCATACATCATCTCAATATCTATTAGGTATGAATTCATATTTTCAAAGAGCAAAAATCTTATTCGAACAACATCGTTTTAGCGATGCGGAAAAAGAGTTACTCAGTGCATTATCAAGCGATCCCAATAACTTGGAATCGAATAATTTACTTGCCTTTATCTATGCAGAGCAAGGAAAGAAAACTGAGGCACTCGAAGCAGCGAATAGAACGATCAGCTTAGCTCCAGACTGGAGTTTTGCTTGGTATACCTTTGCTTATGCGAATTGGATACAGGATAAAAGTGGAAGTTCTGATAATGCACTCAAAGCTATTAATCAGGCAATTAATTTAGATCCTCGTCATGCTGATTATCATTATATGAAGGGTGAGATTCATTTTTCAAAAAAGAATTGGCAAGTTGCATTAGATAGTGCAGAAGAAGCCCTTGCTTTGGGTGCTGAAAATATAGGTGCATTGAACCTAAGAGCAAAATCACTGGTAAAACTGAATAGGGTAGCAGATGCTAATGATACTTTGGATTTTGCTATTCATCAGAATCCAGAAGATCCCAATTCTCATGCTAATAAAGGCTGGGCATTGATAGAGAAAGGAGAATATGATGAAGCACTTACTCATTTCAAAGAGGCACTAAGGATTGATCCTAATAACAAGTGGGCAAGAGAAGGTTTGAAGAATGCGATCAAAGGAAAAAATATCTTATATAGAGGTATCTTAAAATATTTTCTTTGGATAGCTAAGCAAAGCGAAAAGAACCAATGGTTATTTATTATAGGAGCATATGTTCTTTATAGAGGTGTGATTTATTTATCACAAGTTTATCCCATCATCGCTCCAGTTGCTTATCCGATTATAGGGGCATATGTTGCTTTTGCGTTTTCTTCTTGGATTGCTGTTCCATTTTCTAATATTTTTTTAAGAATGCATCCACTAGGAAAGCATGCTCTTTCCCCTTTTGAAATTATAGGTTCTAATATCATAGGTGGATTTTTATTCGGCGGATTACTCTCAGGTCTTTCCTATTTATTGGGCGGCTTCGATGCGATGTTGTTTCTAGCCATCTGGTTTTTGATGATGAGTATTCCATTAGGAGCGACATTCAGTAGTAGTGAACCACGTCCTGGGACTAAAAAACTCATTGGACTCACTACATTTATAGGACTGACAGGATTGACAGGTATAGCTGGATTGGTTATGTTAAATAATGAACAGCTATTCAATATTTGTGTCAGTGTATTTGGATTAAGTATTCTTGGTTTTAGCTTTTTAGCTAATTTTTTGATGAATAAAAGGAACTAAAAAAAGAGAGGCTTGCTGAATTAATTCAGCAAGCCTCTTCTAATAATAAATTCTATAAGTATTTCGCAAATTTTAAAACTTGCTACTAAGATTCAATTAAAATCTCAATTTGAAACTAAGGTTCCAAGTTCTACCGAAACCGTACCATCCACGAGTATTCTGAAGGGCAGTATTCCATTCATCAGAACCTCTTTCTAATTCAACTCCACGAGAGTTATCTTGAGCTTCTGCGATGTAAGATTTATTGAATAGATTATTGATATTCAATCTAGTAGAAGCATCCAACTTACCAATCTTGAAAGAATAAGCTAAACCTGAATCAATTAATCCATAATTATCCAATTTCATAGGTTGGATATCATTAGCTCCTTCCTCATCTCTATCTTCAATATCATATGCAGTATAAAGATTAGCGAAGTAGTTTCCAGAAATATCAAACTTAAGACCTGGAAGTAATTCCACATCAAGACCTAATGCAAGTGTAGTTTGTGCAACATCACCTACTTTTAGTCCCTCAAGATAAATATTTACTTCACCTACAGGGTTTTGATCTTGGTCTGTAATTGCAGCATTGATATTGTTTTTCCACTGCCAGTCTCCCATAGAAGCCATACCTGTGATATTAACTTTATCATGAGCTTTTACTTTGAAATCTAATTCAACTCCTTGGTGTGTAGCAGCTACACCCAATAAATTGGCAAAAAATCTTTCTCCTGAAGCAGTATCCTCGAAAGATCTAGCTTCTGTTTTATCATTCCACTGTGTTCTGTAAAGATTCACATTAGCAGAGAAGATTCTTGAACGGAAACCATAACCTAATTCAAAAGCCAATACTTTTTCATTAACTGCTTCTCTATTGATATCTGTATTATTAAATCTAGGGAATACAGCATCGAAGTAAGGTGCTTTTTCTAAATAACCAATATTAGCGAAAACATTGTGATTTGCGTCGATATTGTAGTTTGCACCAGCTCTTACATTATAACCAATAAAACTAAGAACTTCTGAATCTGTATTAGTCTTAAGTTCTCCGAAATTTTCAAATCTTTGCATTGTAGTCAAAGAAACAGAAGAAGAAAAGAAAGCACTCAATTCATTCTTAGAATATTCTAAAGAAGCGAAACCACCATACCAGTTGATCTGCTCTTCACTAGAATAATCAATTCTTTCGTCCTCACCTTTCTTTCCCCAAAGATTAGAAGCATCCAATGTTGGGCTTAC
>JBNMOV010000299.1:0-6197 GCA_051275765.1 Maribacter sp.
AACTCAATCAACCAATCAAGCTCATTCAAACGGAGCATCAATCGGCAATACCTCCAACTTCCGTTCATTCATAATGAATCGATCACTATTCGCTAAAACATGCGTCTTCATATTGAAGATAGTCATTGGCGTACCTTTTTCCAGTATCGCAGAATTATTATGCGTTAATTCACTAGCATCGAAAAGGATAACCATTCCAGAGCCGATGACTTTGAATTCATTTCCATTTTTCAAAACTAAGCCAGTATCCTCAGCCAATCCAATTCCCATCAAATGAGGGAATCGAGCCACAGCTTCCGCCAATCTTCCAAAACGTCCTCTCTGAATGAAGTGAGAATCTATGATCAATTCTGGGATAAGGTTCAAACCCTTCATCATTCGTACAGAACCTTTCTGTAAGGCTTCCGTTCCTCTACCACCACAAATCATTTCTGTAGACATCATCATCGCTCCAGCACTTGTTCCTGCCACTACGAATCCTTCTTCATTCATCAAACGATTCATGATGATATTATGAATCGGGCTTCCACCAATGATATCAGCAATACGAGATTGATCTCCACCAGAAAACATCAAAATATTTGAATCTTCTATCAATTGGATATTTTGAGCTTCAAAAGCTTCACTTCTTTTCCTAATGTCCAAAACCACTACGTTTTCACAGTTCAATTTCTTGAATGCATATAGATAATTTTCGCCCACCTCTTCAGGAATACTTGATGCTGTAGGAATAACTACGATATTCGCTTTTTTACCACCACCTTCTTTCACTACGTGGCTCAAAATTCCTTCCTTAACAAAATTCAAGCTATGGCGTTCATCCATACCTAATCCTTTATCCTCATTTCCTCCTATTGGAATTAATGTACCTTTCAATCTCATGTATTTATTAATGTTATGGTCATTGTGAAGGTAAAGCAAGAGAATATATTCGCTCCATTTATTTACCTTACTATAATCAAAATGGAGGGCTGAATTCCATTACAATTAAAAAAAATGCTGATTATTTTCACAAAGGTAAAGTTTATTTGATCAGATTATGAACTCAATTACTATATTTAAACTTAGGAATTATTTAAAGTTGGTTTTTTATCATAATATGAAATGAGTTTTTTGCTCATATTTATAAGCTTATCAATTTTGAACAACTTCTTACCTTACGTTTTAAATCAAAATGAGACAGAATGAGAATACGAGAAATTAGAGCAATGAACGGCCCCAACTATTGGTCTATCCGCCGACATCAACTCATCGTGATGACCTTAGACCTAGAGGAATTGGAAGAGTATCCTACCAATAAAATAGATGGCTTTTTTGAAAGAATGAAAGTCCTACTTCCAGGAATGTATGAACATCGTTGCTCTGTAGGAACGCCAGGTGGTTTTTACGAAAGGGTACAAGAAGGTACTTGGATGGGACACGTGATCGAACATATCGCTTTAGAAATTCAGACTCTTGCTGGAATGGATGTAGGTTTTGGTAGAACCAGAGGCTATGGCGAAGAAGGCGTATATCATGTCGTGTTTAATTACATGGAAGCGAAAGTAGGAAAATACGCTGCTAAAGCATCTGTCAGAATTGCACAGGCATTAGTAGATGGAGGAGAGAAATATAACTTGGAAGAGGATATTCAGGAGATGAGGGAACTTCGTGAAGAGCAACGCCTAGGACCAAGTACAGGATCTATCGTAGAAGAAGCAGCAAGTAGAAAAATTCCTTGGCTTCGTTTAAATAAATATTCTCTTTGCCAACTAGGTTATGGTGCGAATCAAAAACGTATCCAAGCTACTGTAACAAGCGAATCCAGTTCTATAGGTGTAGAATTGGCTTGTGATAAAGAAGATACTAAATATCTTTTGGAAAAAGCAGAATGTGCAGTCGCTAAAGGAGATATCGTAAGAACAGAAAGAGGACTGAGAGATGCGATAGATGATATCGGCTATCCTTTAGTGATTAAGCCTATTAATGGAAATCATGGTAGAGGAATTACCATTAATATCAATAATTGGGAAGATGCAGTAGCTGGATTGGAAACTGCCAGAAAAATATCTCGTTCAGTAATCGTTGAAAAATTCATTACAGGAGATGATTACAGATTATTAGTTATTGATAATAAATTAGTAGCTGCAGCATTGCGTACACCTGCACACGTAGTAGGAGAT
This sequence comes from Maribacter sp., assembly GCA_051275765.1. Lineage (GTDB taxonomy): Bacteria > Bacteroidota > Bacteroidia > Chitinophagales > Saprospiraceae > JAHDCE01. The sequence continues at coordinate 2,163 of JBNMOV010000299.1, forward strand.
GGCAAATCAACGATTCAAGCATTGGTAGATGTTATCAACTCTGATCCAAGAAGAGGATATGGACACGAGAAAGTCTTGACGATGATCAAGATAGACGCTATGTCAGAAGGATTGCTCAAAGCAGGAGGGCATACATTAGAAACGGTATTGCCAGAAGGTGTAGTTTTTAATTTAAAAGATACAGCCAATTTAAGTACTGGAGGTACAGCGACAGATGTGACAGACATCGTTCATCCTGATAATATTTTCATGGCAGAACGAGTATCTAGAGTAATAGGTTTGGATATTTGTGGAATAGATGTGATGACTTCTGATATCAGTAAGCCACTAGTCAAAACTGGTGGAGCTATCTTAGAAGTGAATGCTGGTCCAGGATTCAGAATGCACTTAGCACCTACCAAAGGACTTCCAAGAAACGTAGCAGCTCATGTAATAGATATGCTATTCCCTCCTGGAACGGATTCTAGAATTCCAATCGTAGCCGTCACTGGTACGAATGGAAAAACTACAACGACTCGTTTGATCGCTCACATGTTCAAAATGAGGGGTTTCAGAGTAGGATTCACCACATCAGATGGTGTATATATCCAAAACCAACTTTTGATGAAAGGCGATTGTACGGGCCCAGCCAGTGCAGAATTTGTGCTTAGAGATCCTACTGTCGATTTTGCTGTTTTGGAAACGGCTAGAGGTGGTTTGATTAGAGCTGGTTTAGGATTCCATCATTGTGATATAGGCATTGTAACCAATGTAGCTGCTGATCATTTAGGCTTAAAAGGTATTCATACTTTGGATCAATTAGCTAGATTGAAAGGAGTGATTCCAGAAGTAGTTTTACCATCAGGAACAGCTATATTGAATGCTGATGATGATTTAGTTTATGCGATGAGAGAAAATGTAAAAGGTGCTGTTGCCTTATTCTCTATGGACGAAAATAATCCACGTATCCAACGCCATATGAGAAATGGCGGATTATCTGCTATTTATGAAGATGGTTATGTGACGATCTGCAAGGGTAGCTGGAAAATGCGTGTAGAAAAAGTGGTTAATATTCCATTGACCTTTGGAGGGAAAGCTCGTTTCATGATTCAAAATGTATTACCTGCTGTCCTTACTGGATATATCAGAGGATTCAGATTGGATGATATCAAAATGGCAATTACAACTTTTATTCCTTCTCCTTCTCAGACACCAGGAAGATTGAATATGTTTAATTTCCAAAACTTCAAAGTACTCGTAGATTATGCACATAATCCAGCAGGTATGAGAGGATTATCGAAATTTATTGAAAATCTAGAAAATTCTCCTAAGATTGGAATTATAGCAGGAATAGGCGATAGAAGAGATGAGGATAATATAGAAATGGGGATGATAGCAGGAGAGATGTTTGATGAAGTGATCATTCGTCAAGACAAAAATCTGCGTGGTCAAACAGAAGAACGCCTGATTTCTTTATTAGAAAAAGGTATCAGGAAATATGATCCTAATAAGGTCATTCATATTATTCCTTTAGAATCAGAAGCGATTTCTTTTGCTATTAAAAATGCCAAGAAAGACTCATTAATAGCGATGTGTAGTGATGTAGTTCCAGATGCATTGGAATTGGTCATGAAATTCAAAGAGGATGAAGCGAATGAATTGTATGGAGATAAGAAAGAGGATGTAGCGAGTTAAAAAGCTACTTTCCCTAATAATAAAAGTCCAAGTAAGGTGTTCCTTGCTTGGACTTTTTTGTTTAATTTTTATTGTTGAGCATAGGTTTTGCTTACGTTCGTGCGTAGGTTAGCCACAGACTAGCTAGTATTTGAGACATAGGCAAATAGTCTATGCCAAACAAAGGCTTAATCTTTTAATTAAAGCTAAGCCTCATGTCTATTTTTAAAAAATGATTATGCTTGTTTTTGAAAATACTGAGGAATCAATTCTTTTAATTTTTCTAATGTTTCCCCTACAGTTAAATCACTCATACCACCAGAAGCATTTGCATGTCCACCTCCATTAAAATGTTCTTTTGCTAAAACATTTACTGGATTTTCTGCACCTTTAGAACGGAAAGAAATTTTCATAATTCCATCTCGCTCTGTAAACACAATGGCTGCCTTCATTCCTTTTATAGACAAGATCAAATTAGCCAAACTATCTGTATCTCCTTTTTTGTAATTGTACTTAGCCAATTCTTCTTTAGATAAAGAGATAATAGCAACATTGTGATCGTATAAAATCTCCAATTTTTCACTCATTGCATAGCCTTGCAAACGCAAACGACTTTCTGTATTTGTATCATTTAACTTTTCATGAATTAAATGATGTTCTACTCCTGCTGCTAAAATTTTAGCTAAAACCTCATGCGTACGTGGTTTGACTGAGTTGAATTTAAAACTACCTGTATCTGTTAAAATACCTAAGTATAATGGCGTACCAATTTTTTTATCTAATAACTCTAAATGTCCAGATTGCTCTATTAAGTCTATAATTAATTGAGCAGTAGATGAAGCAGTTGTTTCAGAAAGAGTTAGCGTAGGAAAATCTTCAGGATTTAAATGATGATCTATCATGATTTTCTTACAAGTAGCTTCTTCTAATAAAACTTGCATATCTGGTCCTACTCGATGAGTTGCATTGTAATCTAAACAGAAGATTAAATCTGCTTTTTTCATTTGTGCAGTTACTTCTTCTGGATTTTCTGCCATCAAAACAATAGAGGAAGTATCTATCCAGGATAAAAAATCAGGTGCTTTATCTGGATGACAAACAACAGCTTTTTTACCTAATTTTTCAATAAAATGTAATAAACCTAAAGAAGAACCAATGGAGTCTCCATCTGCAGATTTATGTGCTGTAATAACGATATGAGAAGCAGCTTGAATTTCTGCTTCAATTTGTTTGTAAATATTCATGAATTGTATCTTCTTTTTAAAAGCATGCAAAGTTAAGTTTATTATTGAGAAGCGTGTATACTCTAAATTATTAGCCTTACTTTTGAAAAACGAAGTATTTTTTCATCAACTTTTAGTTTATGCCCTACGAAGATGTATTTGACCTTTTCTGGAAACAAGTAACAGAAAGTGTAGCAGAAGGCAGCTTTGCGAAGTTAACTATGGCCAAGACTATTGGTAAGCCTAATTTGAGAAATATATTTGTTAGACCAGTCTATTCTGAAGGTGACTTTAAGGTTTTACTCAAATTGCGTTACAGATCTATAGAGACTGAAGATCAAGAAGACGAACTTACTTTAGAAGAGGCGTTTGTGGTCGTGAAATCACATCTTAGAAAGTCTTTTTCATCTGTCTTGTTATTTTCTACCACAAAGAATGTGATATTCAAAGTTAATAAAAAGGGAGCCGGTAGTATTGCTGAGTCTTTGCCTACGTTTAGTGACGTTTAGGCTTTTTGTAAAATGATGTAGTAACCTGAAAATGTCTTGAGATTACTCCCACACTACTATAATTTATACACTTTGTTGTGTAATTTATTCCCTAACTGATGTTACGCATGATTAAATTAGAAGCTATTTTGATTTAGTATTACTAGTTATTAACTGTTAGAGCCTTGTTCATTGTTTCTGGTTCTTTTTGGTAGCAAAAAGAACCAAAAACTACCCGACAGGATGCCGTTCTTAACGCTACGACGATACTTGAAATCCTAAACAAAATAAACTCGCTCCAGTAGTATTTCTTTTGTTTGATCTCGTCTGTCATCTAGCTATAATACTTTAAATTTATAGCCGTTTATGCTCATACAGTATTTTGTTTTAAACGGATTTCAAGTATCGTCTCCACTAAACTGTATAATGTCGGGAGCGTGAAAAGATTATTTAAAAAATCATAAGCAATTGATAAATAATGAATTGCCCTAATGTTAAACATAAATAAAACGGGTAATACTTAACTTCTTAGAAATATTGACCTTATGGATTTTAGTTTAAAAAGTGCTTAAAAACGGTATACTGTATGAGCAAGTATTGTCTATTATAAAGGAAATGTAGCCAAATAAGCAATGAAACCAAAAGTGAAAATTGCTAAAAAATCGAGTTTA
>JBNMOV010000300.1:0-6195 GCA_051275765.1 Maribacter sp.
AAAAAATTACTACCCATTCTGGCTCAATTTATTAAATACGTTTCACTAAAGGTGATGTCTGCTGTATATAGCATTTAATCTGATTCACATCTGCATAGGGATGAGAAATAAATAAACGATACAACTTATAATGCAGGATTTTTGCTTGCTAATAAGGCGAAAAACGCAGACATAGCCATAGCTATGGCGAGTATTTTCAACGAAGTTAGCAAACAAAAAGGCAAGTTAGAATGTAGCGTTTATTTGTTTCTCGACCCATAGAGCATTTCCTCAAAATGCCAACCTACAATAGATGGTGAATCCTTTCCTTGCTTGAATGACTTAAGATACTTCATCCAAAAATCAGGAAGCAATATCATTCCGACGATACATGTCCAATGGTATAGGGTTTTAATCTCCCATTTCCTAACAACCAATATTGCATCGCAACTTATTCTTCTGATTCAATACCAAATCCTGCAATTACATGAAATACATCATGACTTTCAGCTTTGGAAATGAGATCTACTTTGTTTTCATTTAGAAAATCCGCTAGTTCTTTACCTAGAGAACCCAAAGGAAAACTATATAAATTACATGCATTATAATTCCAATTTAGTTTATTGGATTTAGTCTTTAAATAAATACCTGAAGTATTCTCAACTAGCCATTTAAGCAAGCCTCTCCTGAATTTTAAAAAAATTGATGGTTTCATATAATTAGTTGTTAATTTTTTAAAAGTTAGAGTTGTAATTATTCCTTTTGACTATCCGTTATATAATTAACATTGAAATTAGAGGAGTCGTTTTCTAATACAGAAGTTGTTTATTTAGAAATATTGATTGATAAAAATAGGTTGTGTTTGATGGATGTATGATTTAATTTGATTTGCATTCGTATAAAGCAAGGTCTGAAAATCCCAGTCTACTATGGACGCTGCTTTCAATCCTTTCTTGAATGCTTTTAAGTAAGTTCCCCAATATTCTGGCATCACTATCATCCCTATAATGCAAGTACCAATCGTATAAGGCGTTAGTTTTCGATTTCCCACTAGCCAATATTGCATGGATATTTCATCTTCTAGCGTAATTTTATAGCCTGTAATCAAATGGAAAACATCGTGATTTTCTGCCTTAGGAATAAGGTCAATATCGTTTTCATTCAAAAAAATAGCGATTTCCTTTCCTAGAGATCCTGTAGGAAAACTCATCAAATCTGCTTTTTTATACGTCCATTCTGGCTTCTTAGATTTGAAGATTCTCAGATATAATGTTGCTGTATTATTGAATAACCACTGGAGGAATTTTGTTCGCACTTTCATGTTTATTAATGATTGGAGTGATTAGAGTGATTGATGATTGAAAAATTAGGAGTGATTTCTAAGTTTCTCTTTGTCTGACTTCTGCTGCCACACCATTTGCAAATCGAATGCTGATGACATCTGGATCTATCGCAAACATATCTGGCACAAAACCAATGTAATAGCTCACTTCATATTCTGAAACAGTTAAAAAATCTGAACCTAGTAATGCTTCGATTTCAGTTTTTGTTTTACCTATCAGCATTCTGCTATCTATTATATTTTCCGACATCCTGAATCTTTTATCTGGATTATTCTTCCATTCTGTTTGGTCAAAATCAGTTGATTGATAATAACTACTCGAACACAGTAAACCCATAATCAGCACTAGATAAATCACAGGAGTCATTACAAATGTTCCTCCTACAGTTAGTACGTTTTTATAACCTGCATCTTGCGTCCATTTCCCTATCATCCATCTTAAAAAAAAAAAGGTTATTAGGCTGATTATCCCTAAGGATACTACTGCCCCATTTGATACGATTGAATGTATGATTGCCATAATAATTGATAATTTATTGCAAATTACTTTGCATTACAAAGTTAATATTTAAAAAAATAAGGCATATAGCCTTTTCATAGATTTCAAGATAATTAAATGGAGAGATATTGAGATGAAAACTAATTACAGTATAAAAATACCCTAACTACTTAATCATTACTCACCCAATCATTCATAATTACCTATTCAACAACTTCTCTAAAGCTGCCAAATGATTCTTAAATGCCTTCTCCCCTAATTTAGTCACACGATAAGATGTTTGTGGTTTTTTACCTACAAATACCTTTCGTACTTCTATATATTCGTTCTTTTCTAGAGCTTTGATATGACTGGCGAGATTACCATCTGTAGCATCCAATAGTTTTTTCATTTCCTTGAATTCCACCCAATCGTTCACCAGTAGCACAGACATAATCCCCAGTCTCATTCGACTGTCAAAGATTTTGTTCAGATTACTAATAATATCCTTCATGCCTGTATTCTATAGATATTTAGATGTTGATATTTTAAGATATTGAGATAATTATTTGATTGCTAAAACCTTACAGAGGGATTAGGAAATACTAATCTCTATCATATTTCCAGTACATTCTCATACCATATACGATATGTAAAACACCAAATCCTATTGCCCAAAACAGTAAGCCAAACCCTAGAAACCATGTAGCTAATAAACCTAGAAAAAGCTCTGCGTAGCCTAAGTAACGAATATCATCCAAGGTATATTTACTACCATTAATGAGTGCTAAACCATAGAATATCAACATACTAGGTGCAACTAATCCAAAATAGCTATTTCTAGCCAACATTAGGCAGAATATGCCTCCAGAAATTAAAGGTATTAAGAAATTTGACAATAATTTCATAGATGAAGGTGTCATCAGTTTTTGTCCTGCTTTCTTAGCTTTTCTATATGAAAAGAAATAACCTATTCCTATTGCCAAAACTAAAACTACGAAAGCATCCAATGAAAAGAACGTCAAGTAATCCATCCCCCATTTTTCATGATTAATATCTTCTATATAGTACCACTTCTTGGCACTTAATGGCGAAATACCTAAATAAATATATACGCCTGCCGCTCCCATCAATGCTACGATTCCTGCAGCCACTCCAGACAATCCACTCAAGGATATAAACCTTGAGGACTGCTCCATCATGGAACGAATGTAAGCTAATTCTTTTAAATGTTCGTTTTGGTCATTCATCTTAAAAGCACTTTGTAACTCAAAGTACGCTTATTTTAATTTAATATCCAAGCATTTTATTGAATTATTTAGAAAATAATTCAATAAAATTTTGTTAATTCTGTGCTTTGGAAAACCTAGAAGGTTGACTAAAGCTAAGTTTTTCACTTCACTTTCACCCAACTTATTAAAAGCAAATAACCACATAAAACGGTCAGACGAGTCAATAAAATTAGGGAAATAAAAAATTAATCTTTATTTCTTTGCTCATAACTCGCTCGTCAGACCACTTCATGTTACGTAATGCACTTAAATTAATAATAAGATTTTCATCTAAACATATCGACATCTAAATATCTAGCCATCTACTAAAATAGTTTTCTTATTTTTGCAGCACAAAAAATATCCATATCCAGTGAGTAAGAATAAACTTAGGAAATTTAGTAATTTATTGACTTATAATAATGTCTACCAATGTTTCGATTGGCATAATCCTGTCTTGTATGGCAAGGCAATGGAAGAACATCAATTGAAAGGAAAATGGGGAGAGAAGCATTTTAAGAATGATCATCCTATCGTATTAGAACTTGCTTGTGGTGGTGGAGAATATACAGTAAGCCTCGCTAGAAAATTTCCTAATAAGAATTTCATAGGATTAGATATCAAAGGAGCTAGAATATGGAAAGGAGCAACCAAAGCCAAAAATGAAGGTTTGGACAATGCCGCTTTTCTTAGATGTCAGATAGATTTGATTCCTCATTTCTTCGAAACCAATGAAGTGGATGAGATATGGATCACTTTTCCAGATCCTTTCCTCAGAGAAAGTAAATCCAATCGTAGATTGACCAGTCCTTTCTTTATCAATAAATATAGACAGTTATTAAAAAAGGATGGCATCGTACAATTAAAGACTGATGATCCTACACTCTACGAATTCACATTAGAAACTATAGAAGAAGACGAAAATTGTAATCTCATTTATAATGAGAATGATATTTATTCTAAAGAATTATACATTCCAGAATTAGAATTCAAAACTTATTATGAAGGAATGCACCTCGCTAAAGGAAGGAAAATTAAGTATGTGAGATTTGGGATATGAAAATAAAATATTTTTCTTGCCGTTAAAATAGCATTAGGTAAAAAGTCTACCTTCATTATTCAACAAATTTATAACATCAAAAATTCAACAACATAAAAAATAAATTTCAAGAGGAGACTCATGAATTAGCCGAAGAACAAGAAGGAACCTCTATCAATCAAAAGAAACTCAACCAATATATCGATCAACTCAAGCTAGAACAAAAACTACCTTTTGGATTAGGTGCCAGTTTTATTGCTTCTATTATTGGAGGAATATTATGGGCTGCCGTTACAATGACTACAGAATATCAGATTGGATTTATGGCAATAGGAGTAGGAATCCTAGTTGGCTTTGACAATAAATTTGCAGGAAAAGGCATTGATAGTATGTTTGGTATCATAGGTGCTTCTTTTGCACTTTTTGGATGTTTACTTGGTAATCTCTTTACCATCGTAGGCTTTGCTGCAAACGCTGAAGGGTTTAGCTATTTAGAAATGCTACTCCATTGATTTCACTTACATTCCAGAAATCATGATGAAAACCTTTAGTCCTATCGACTTATTATTCTATGGATTTGCACTTTATCAAGGATATAAATTCTCTTTCAGAACTATAACTGATGAAGAAATTATTGAGCACGCCTCCGAGTAAAACCATTAAATATAATCACGAAAGAAAGGCAATGATAACATAAAATCATTACTTGATTGATCCTTGAACATAAGAAACAGAATAAACACTATGCTTTAGTTCTCTAGGGTATAGCATTTATTATTTAACAATCTAATCTAGCTTCTATCAATCACTTGATTACTGATATACATTCCTTGAAGAAAGGAGGTTAAAATTCCTTTGTGATACTTGACATTATCAAGACTTGATTGAACTTTTCAAAGGTTCCTACATTTTATAAGTATCTATTATTCATTCACCTTAAAATATCATTCTAATGAACAGAAATTTATTATCACTATTATTCGTAGTTCTGTGTTTTGCTAGCATGCTCACTTCTTGTGGAAATCCAGAAGTTACAACAGAAACGACAACGACAGAAAATGTAGCACCTGTTAAAGAAGAAAAAAAGGCTGAAAAAACAGGTTATAAAATTGGAGATATCGTAAAAGATTTCTCTTTGGAAAACATTGATAACAAGATGGTTTCTTTGGCTTCATTAGGAAAAGAAGTGAAAGGAGCTACTGTAGTTTTCACTTGTAATACTTGTCCTTATGCTGTGATGTATGAAGATAGATTGGTAGAATTGAGCAAAAAAGCAAAGGAAGCTGGCTACCCTATCATTGCTATCATGCCTAATGATTTAGATGTCAAACCAGATGATTCATTAGATAAAATGAAGATTCGTTCAGAAGAGAAAAGCTTTGACTTTCCTTATGTGATCGATGCTAAGCAAGAAATATTCCCTCAGTTTGGTGCGACTAAAACGCCAGAGGTTTATGTTTTAGATAAAACAGAGAAGGGATTCAAGGTAGCTTATCATGGTGCTATCGACGATAATCACGAAGATGCTGCTGCAGTACAGGTAAATTATGTCAATAAAGCATTCGATGCTTTAGGAAAAGGAGAAGCTGTAGATCCAGGTTCTACTAAGGCAATAGGTTGTTCTATTAAGGTAAAGAAAGGCTAAGTGAAACGAATTCAATAACCTGAGCACCATTATACTTGTTCTTTTTCCTTCTAAAAAATTACTACCCATTCTGGCTCAAGTTATTAAATACGTTTCACTAAGCTCTACACAAATACAAATTTTGTATTTGATATAAAAATACCTTTATATAATAAAAAAATCCATCTTGAATCCTCAAGATGGATTTTTTTATTATCACTCATATATATAACTTAACTACTGTTCAAAAGAATACAAATTAGCAATAACAATATGTGTTTTCAGTGTATGTTTTTGGCATTCGTTTTGACTTAGATAAGTCAAAGAAGCTAGAACGACATGAAGAGTATCATCCTATTTGTATTAATATCATTTCCTTGTTTATTTTATTTAGAACCTGTTGATTATACTGGAGATATTCCTTGTGAAATCACTTTTTATTCTCATCTCAATCAAGAATCA
>JBNMOV010000301.1:0-6195 GCA_051275765.1 Maribacter sp.
ATTATAGACGAATTTTCACATTACTCATCTATTGTTTTTTTCCAATAAAACTACGAATGAGTAATATTGTTGCATTCGCCCCTAAAGGAACCTTTAAGCACTAGAAAAGTCCCCTCTAAGGGATTTAGTGGTTAATAAACACACTAAATCCCCCGAATTCGAGGGAATTTAAAGGTAACGAATCCGTTACCTTTAAAAAAAAGCAATTCAAAAAAAATCTAATCCCACCCAAACGGATGGGATTAAAACGATAAACATGGCAAAAAGGAAAACCATAACAGTACAAGGAAATGAAATATCCATCCAGTCTTATGCCAAACAAGAAGACTACATCTCCTTGACAGATATCATGAAAAGTTTTGATGATGAATTCTCCATTTATAGTTGGATGAGGAACAGGAACACCGTGGAATATCTTGGTGTTTGGGAGCAATTACACAATGGGATTTTTAAAGGTAACGAATTCGTTACCTTTAAAAATCAAGCGGGTTCCAACAACTTTAACCTCACTCCAAAAAAATGGATCACTACCACAGATGCCATTGGTTTAAGGGTAAAATCAGGTAGAGGAGGAGGCACTTATGCTCACCAAGACATTGCTATTAATTTTTGCTCTTGGCTGAGTCCTACATTCCAATTATACCTAACCAAAGAATTCCAACGACTAAAAGAAGATGAAGCAGAACGCCACAATCTGGACTGGCAGGTCAAACGCATCATGAGCAAAGCAAATTACAAAATTCATTCTGAAGCTGTAAAAACGCACCTCATTCCCCAAAAAGTCAAGAACACGAAATCTGAAGGACTCTATTTTGCCAATGAAGCAGACATTCTCAATATCGCCCTATTCGGAATGACTGCCAAACAATGGCAACAACAAAACCCCAACAAAAAAGGAAACATGAGAGATCATGCCACAGCTGAACAGCTCCTTGTACTTTCCAATATCCAAAGCCTCAACGCCAAACTCATGAAATGGGATTGTGATCAAGAACAACGTTTGCAAATCCTGAATGAATCTGCCATCGAAGAAATGCAGATTCTTGTAGGGAATACTAGCTTGAAAGGATTGTCAGATGGCGGATTAAAAGAGATAGGGTAGAGATCATTCATTCCACGTTCCACAACGCTCACATACACAAGGAATGGATTCCTTTAATATTTCAGCACATTCAACACAACGAGGTTCTTTCTGAACAATAAGAGATTCTGCAAGTTTCTCTTCCTCAGATTTAAGGACTTGTTTATACAAGTATTCAATCAAAAATTCTTCTTGGCCTAACACAAGCCATTCACTATCTTTTAAAACTGTTTTTTGGGAAACAGGTATCTTATCAACCAAGCCAATAAAAGTACCATTTGTAGAACCTAAATCTTCTATGAATAACTGACCATCATTTATAGTCAGACAAAAATGAGTTCCACTAATATAGGATTTTCGAAGACCAATAAAATCAAAATCAGCTCTTCCAAAAACCCTTTGATTATTATCTATTTCAATAGTTTGTTGTGCTTGTGTTTTTGCACAAGTGAGGGAACAGCCCATGAGTAAATCAGCATTGTCCTGAAGTAAAACGTAATCCTCATTTTCTTCCAGCCAATGACCACAGCACTTAGAACATTCATCTGGGATCTGATTAGTTGCTAATGTCTGTTGATGATTACAATCATCATATTTACATACTACTACCATTTTGAAAAATTTATAGCGATTCCCAATGATTCTAATTGTTGTTCGATCTCTTTTAGCTCATCTTTTTGGGGAATACCTGTTAGATTGACTGTCAAATCATCTGACATATTAAGACTCCATTTATTGGATACTTGATAATTTCCTATCATTGTGGCAGTACCTTGTTCTATTTTGTAAATAGATTGATTAGTAGATCCTCTGGAATTATCTGTAGCATGAAGTCCTTCTTCATATCGTCCATCTATCAGCCAATCTATACAACGAAGAAACAATAAATCAGGATGAAGTTCTTTGAGTTCTTCTAGGTAATAACCAGAATATACTTGAATAGATAAATTTGTTCGTTTTTTGATGTAAGCACAAAAGGCAATGAAGGATTTATATTGTTGAAATGGCTCTCCACCAGTAATACTGATGCCATCGAAATGTGATTCAATTTGCTCTATTTTTAATGCTAAATCTAGAATATCGAGCTTTTTACCATTTGTAGTATTCCACAATGATTGACTGATACAACCCTTACAAGCCAAATTACAGCCTTGAACCCAAATGGCTAATCGCTTGCCTTCGCCAAGATTATATACAGGATATTGGATACGATTAATGTGCCAATCTAAATGTTGCATTGTTATATATTCCAAGTTTTATTATTCAAAAACCACCTTCTTTGAAACAGCATCTATACTTGCTGATAAAGTAACATTTTCAGAGCGTCCTAGTTGAGTCATATAATTGACTATTCCATTTTTAATTTGGGACTCAATCCGATTCATAATACCACGACCACCATTTTTTAGATTATCTTTAACATGAGCCTCTAGAAAATTATCTACAAATTTATCATCAAAACGAAAGTCGCAAGACTTTTGTTCTTTGAGGTTTTTTTGTATGGATTTTAGGTTTTTGACTAAAATCATTTTATCTACAGGAGAGCGAATAAAATCAAAAACTACAAAGTTATCTCCAAAGCGATTAAGGATTTCAGGACGATTGAGGCTACGACCAAAAAAGTCCTCAATCTCACTCATGATCTTTTCTCGCATTTCTTCATAATTATCATTAATACTGACATTTTCAACTCGTCTTTTTGTGGCAGCCTCTTCTCGAAACATACCTAAATTGCTCGTAAAAATAATGAGAGATTCTGAAAAATAGACTGTTTCTCCCTTGCCATCTGTCAGTCTTCCATCATCCAGTATTTGTAGGAATTTATCAAAAACCTTGGAATGTGCCTTTTCTATTTCATCGAAAAGAATGACAGAAAAGGGCTTATTGCGAATGCGAGAAGTCAATTGTCCACCTTCCTCATAACCCACATAACCTGGTGGCGATCCTATGAGCTTCACATCTGAATTAGAGTCATTATATTCACTCATATCAAAACGCACCAAAGCATCCTCATCACTGAATAAGAATTCTGCCAAAGATTTGGCTAGTTCTGTCTTTCCTGTTCCTGTAGGTCCAGCTAAAAACAAGACTCCTTTAGGTTTACTTTTAGAACGACTTTGTTCGATTGTGTTTAAACCTAATTTGGCTCGTCGCACGATTTCTGCTGCTTTGTTGATGGCATGTTCCTGTCCTTTGACTCTCTGTCTTAGAATAGATTCTACATTAGACAATTTTTCTTTGCTTAAATCTTCCCAGAAGTTTTCTTTCACCCCATATTTGAATAGATCAATAATCTTATCAATTTTAGTCAATCCTATACCTTCTTGTTTGGAGATACTGACTAGGTTTTCTAAATCTCGATTAGAAAAATCATCTGATAAATTTGGAAATTTTTCTAAAATATCTTCTTTGTCTTCTACCAATTCAGCATGCTCAAAAGCTGCCCACCTGTTTTCTAAAAAACGGCGACGTTCCTCCTTATTAGGTTTTTGAATATGTATGCCTTTAGTTAGTGGATTCTCAAAAGATACCCAACTAGGAATATCATTCAGCTTATCACAAATAAGAACAAATAAGTTTTTTTGTCCACCTGTTCCTTGTACTACTGTAGCTTCTTGTGCTGCTTTTATTAATTTCAAAAAATGACGTCGCTCAGTATCATGCAAAGAATTGGGATCTGAACAAAAACGAGAAGCATAATTAATAATACATACAGAAAGATGCTCTTCATTAGCCACTACTCCTCTGAATATATTGAGTGCATCATCCAGTTCTACGATATCGCCTATCCTTTGGCTTTTATAATCTTCTAGTAAAGGATTATTATCTACTAATTTAGCAAATACTTTATCCATTTTTTCTTCCCTGTCTGCGGATTTTATTTGCAAACCATCTATCACATCAAACATATAAATATGCTCGAAACCTTCTATAAGAAAATATCGCTGTAGAAGAGAATTTAATAAAGGAAATCGAGGATATTTCAGTTCTTCCTTAGTACTGGCAGTTTTGTAATTAACAGGAAAGTAATAACAATCATAAATGCTACCATAGAGATAAAACTGTGATTTCAAGTTTTGGAATCTTTTCAGTTCACTTAGCCATGCCGGAAATATTTCTCTGTAATCCATTTTGTATTATTAAGTACATTTTGAGGTTTACCTCAATCGGGTTTTTCTAAAAAAGGGCATTTTGAATAAGAGCATTAAATCTCTAATTTATTCTAACTATCTAAATATCTTTTTTTATCATTTTTTCTCTTTTTGCTTGATGGAGCATGAGAATCCTTCTTGATTTGATTTTGGTATTTTTCAGGTAATCCTTGTAGATAATTCTCTTTAGCTTTTCTAGGTTTTCTGATTTTATTGGAAATACCAAGGCTATCCAATTCTTTCATGATATTATAAAAATCATCACATGAACTATCCATATCCTTTACCTTTTTGGTACGTTCCTCTATGGACATTTTGGCAACTGCCTCATGATCGTTATTGCTATAAAAAACATAGGAGAGTGTATCATTTTCTTTCAATTCTACACCTACATAATTCTCTTTACCTGGCACTTTGAGTAAAAAATCTGACTGTTTTTCAAAATCGACTACTTTTGTATCATCTACAACTTTGTATTTCCTTTCCTCCAAGGCTTGTATAAGTTGTTGTTTTATGAATGCTCGTTCTTTTTGTCGAATCCTATCTTGTTGCATTCGTTTTCTATTCACTATAAGAAATGTCTTCGCTCTCTCCAAAATATGCTGTATCTCTCCATCTCTTGCATCAGGATTTTTGAGTATTTGCATCATATCTTTAGAAGCAGCTTGATATTCTTTTATCAAAGTAGGGTGGGGGGTAGTATTCGAGATATCTAAGTACGATGCATTCAATTTTTCTTTAGGAATTTGTGCATTGAGGTACTGATTCACTTCACGAAGTAATTGTTGTAATATAAATAGGCTTTGCCCTTTTTCTGCTAACGTTTTTATTTGTTTGAATTCTTTAGAAAAATCAGTTTGTTTTTTGACTGACTTAACTTGAATTATTTTATACCTGATTAATGCAGTTATTTCTGTTAGGTTTTCTTGTTCTTTAATATTTTGGAGTTCCTTTTCTGGTTCTACGAAAAGTTGGGTTTTCTTTTCTGGTTTTTTAATATTTGGAGTTTCTTTTTTTATTTGGGCTGGGGGAGTGGCTGTCTTTACTTCTCTAATTTTAGTTTCTGCTTTCTCTCTAATTTTGGTGATATTTTTTCTATGTTCTTTTTCAGAAAAAATTAATTGATTGATTGCTTTTTCTTTATTAAAAAAAAAAGAAAATCGTTCCTTTAAAAGATTCAATTGTTTATTATCTAATTCCAAAAGATATTTATCTAGTTGAATATGGTTATTTTTTTTAGATAAGCCTTTTAGATAATTTATCATACTCAATCGAAGCACATTTAATTCCTCTGAAAGAGCGATAAAACTTACCTCATAACTTAGATAGTCATTTTTAGTAGTTTTGCCTTCACTCACAGTTGATTCCTTTTGTTGCAATTTATTGACAAGGCGAGTCAATTGATCTTTCTTGATTTGAATTCGTTTATCATATCCTGCTTTGGTGGTGCCTGCAATGGTATGAGCAGTAGTTCCTAAGGAAAATGTCTTCAAAGCAATGGAACATTCTTTCCTAATACTTAGTAGAAAAGGTCTTAGTTGAGCATCTGGTTTTTTATCGTCATCTTGGTAGGATTTTAGATTAGAAAGTATATCTTCCACTTCGCACTGAAGCTGAAAAATATGAACGAGTTCTTTGTCAAAAATTTTAACAGAATAACTTTTTGGTCCGCTCATTTTTAATTGTATTATAACTTTTTTTCCATTATTATAGATAATGCATATAGTAAAGCTAGAAACAATGAGATAGTTATTACCCATTTCAAGAAAGGTAATAAAGAAATAAGCACATTACCTAGCATTAAGAAAACAGGTTGAACGAAGATAATCAACAAAACTACAACTAATGCAGCGAATAGAATGAGAGCATATCGAAACTTTAATTTCTTTTGCCATTTTTCATGGTGTGGGGCATATGTTCTTTCTATTTTATCCCATTCCTCATCACCAACGATGATCTCAC
>JBNMOV010000302.1:0-6145 GCA_051275765.1 Maribacter sp.
AATTGTATTGCTGCCCATTATTCCATGCGGCCTTGCCAGTTCGTTCATGGAAATGGAACCATTCAGATATTCTGCAACTATTTTTTTCTTTGTCTGTTCGTTGTAATAATATTTCTTATCCCTTCTCATCCGGCTGCTTCCCTTTAAGTAGTCAACCTTTTTCAGGATAAGACAAAGTGTAAAATAACAATACTTAACATAATGTAAATTATAAGCATGTTTGAATCCTCATAAAATGAAGTGCCAATATCACTGTAAAACATGTATTTCTACTTCTTGGTTATTTCTATAATTTGATACATCTTATCAGCCAATGTTTTTCTATCGAATACCTTGGCCAATTCCATACATCCCTTTTTTAATGTATTGTATTGTTCTTTGTTTTGGTATATTTCGTCTAGTTTGGCTAGGAAATCCGTTTTGTTTTCTGGTTCAAAACATAATCCTGCATGATATTCTTTTACCACTTTTTCAGCCTCACCTTCCACACCTAAAAGAATAGGTTTTACCATAGCAGCATTTTCAAATATCTTGGAAGGAAGGACAGTTTTGAAAGTATCCTTTTTTCTCAATGGAATTAATGCTACATCTGACAGACTGATATATCTAGTCACTTCATTTTTAGGAACAGCATCTACCATTGTCACATTATCCAAACCTAAATCCTCTACCTGTTTGACTAATCTAGTCTTCATAGCTCCAGCTCCTACAAATAAGAAATGGATCTGTTTGTTCTTTACCTCCTTTGCACAATCCAAGATAAAATCTAACTTATGTGCCATACCATGAGTACCAATATACGCAATGATAAATTTACCTTCAAGTTGGTATTTTCTCATTAATTCCACATCTTTTTCCTGTTCTTGAAATTTATAAAGATGTACACCATTCTTTACAATGTGGATTTTGTTAGGTTCTACATCACAAGTAGCTATTCTTCCTTTAAAAGAATCTGTAACAACTACAATACTTGTTGCTTTTTTATATAAAAATATGACCAGTTTATCTAAGGTGTCCAATATCTTACTTTGCTCAATTGCTCCTACGGCCTTGATAGATTCTGGCCAAAGATCACGAACTTCCATGATCCAAGGTTTCCTTTTAAAAATAGAAGCAAAATAACCTGCTACAGCTGTAAATAATTGAGGCGAAGTGGCAATTATAATATCTGTTTTTACAAATAAACTGGCAGTAAATGCAGATATACAAAAACTAATATAATCTAAAATCCTACGAATCAAGCCCCTATTAGGGGTAATATAACTCCATACTCTAATGACCTTGATGCCATCCATATTCTCTTTCTGATACCACTTATTTTTATATCCAGGAAAAACCTCTCCTTTTGGATAATTTGGGGCACAGGTAATTACAGTAATATCTGCCCCTTTTTTGAGCCATTCCATGCAATGCTCGTATGTGCGAGTAGCAGGAGCATTGCTTTCTGGAGGGAAATTATCTGTAAGAAATAAAATTTTCATTCAGTTGATGTATGGATAGGTTATATATTTAATAGTCCTATTATGATATGAATTAGAAATCACTTTTGTAAATAAATTTCTGTTTGTAAATGATGATTAAAAACGACACTTATTTTTTGTGCTTTTTGAGTTTGGTTAAAACCTGTTGCTAAAAGATAAGATGTCATTATAGGAACTATTTTTTTGTTTATATTTTCAGATAAATGATTAACGCCTAGATTGATAGAAGGTTGTTTGAATATTATTTTTCCTGTATCCCAAATAATACTATTTTCATCTTGTGAAATCTGAATATTAGGATGAAAATGAAAAAAAGCTATTCCTTTTTTACCTCCTATTATTTTATCATCAATAATGATACTCTTTTCTGAAAAAGAAAAGGATCTTTCATGAATACATTGGATATTTTTGTAGCCATTATGTTGTGCTTTTATTGAGTGAGTAGCTTCTTCTAATTGAATAATTTTAGCCCTTTTTGCTACTCTGAATCCTCCCCAAACATGAGATTGATTTTGATTATCAATCATGACAGTATTATGTGAAGCAGTAGAACGCTCTTGGTTTCTACGTTTATTTTTTTCATAAGTAGAAATACTTGTATCTATTATAAATGGCTGATTATGATGATATAAAACGAAATTAAATGTATCACTGTGAGCATGACCAGGAATATAATCTGGTCCTATATTTCCTACATCCATCACGATTTCAGAGTGAGCATTCTTGAATTTCCTGTATCCACTTTCTTTTAAAGTGATGTTTTGAAGATTGATTTGTAGTATTTTGGCATATTGTAATAATGCTGTGGTGCTTGGTGCTATTCCAGTACAACTATCATTCACTAAAGGAATATCTCCGTTATTAAAAGTTATTTCCTTTATCCAACCAGACATGATCTCAGCCTTATGAATTAATACAGATAATAATGGCTTGGCATCATTTATTTGAGTTGAATTATTTTGCAATAAATTAATGCTATCGAGTATCCTAAAAAGAATAGTTTGGTGATACATAGGACTCAATTCAAAATGAGCACCATCTGCTAATATTTGTTCATCGAGTTCTTGAATCAGTATTTTTTCTGCTTGTCGATATATCTTTTTTTCATTGAAAAAACAAGCACCAAAAAGTAAGGCAAAACCATTTTCCATTAAGTGATTTCCCATTAAATGATATTCTGGTATCTTACTTAATAATCGCAATTGCTGATAAAGAAAATGATTGATTTTTTTATCTTTTATATCATGTTTAATGATGAATTTTGTCCAGAAAATAATGCGTAAGGAAATAGGATAAGGTTCTAATCCATCCTTTAATGTGTCCTTTTTGAAAATAAAGTCTTGTATTAATTTTAAGCCATTACTTTTTGATATATCAGCTTGATTTAGAAATTCAAAATAATTTAGATTATAAGTCCAAAGTTTTCCATGCTCACTATAATTCCAATCAATTCCTTCCTTGAAATGAGTTTTAATATTTAGAAAAGAAAAATGACCATTTCCAAGATAAGATGGATAGCTAGGAATAGAAGCGAAGATCTTCAACTGCTGAGGAACAGGCATATTTTTAATAGTGATATTTTCTAAACTAGGTTTAGAAAAATAATACCAGATGCGATACTTTATCTGTATCCATCGCAGGTATTTTATGGTATGATAATATGTCATGATGCGTTTCAGCATTATGTAGGATGATGGCTTAAGTTCGTGATTTTCGTGAATGTACTGTAAAGCTGTTCTGCTATTCTTTGCGAAGCTCGACCATCCCATAATGGAGGAATGACAGATACAGATTTTTCATTATCAAGGCATTTATTGAGTTCTTTAAGAATAATATCTGCATCCAATTCTTCTATAAGTGTATTCGTTCCTAAAGTGATCGTAACAGGTCTTTCCGTAGTTGTTCTGAGCGTGAGACAAGGCACTTTTAGAAAAGTAGTTTCTTCTTGTATCCCTCCAGAATCTGTGACGATGGCAGCACTATTTTCCATTAGATGGATAAACTGCAAATATCCTTGTGGTTCTAATATCGTCAAGTTAGGTAATGCCATTAATTGATCCAATAATCTGAATTTTTCCAATTGCTTTGCTGTACGTGGATGTAAGGGCAAAACTACTTTTTTCCGCTTTCCTATTCGTTGGATAATATCAATGATGATTTCCAGTTTTGCGGCCTCATCCACATTGGAAGGACGATGCATGGTCATTAATACAAATTCCTTGGATTGTAAATCTAAATCTTTTAATAAAGTGAGTGTTGAAGCTTCTTGTAGATAATGACAAAGAGAATCTATCATCACATTTCCTACGAAAAATATCTTCTCAGCAAGTACACCTTCTCTTGCCAGATGAATCATGCCGCTCTGTTCTGTCACGAATAGATAATCAGAAATACTATCCGTCAAAATACGATTGATTTCTTCTGGCATTTCTCTATCTCCACTTCGCAGTCCAGCTTCTACATGAGCCAGTTTGATGTTCATTTTTTTAGCGACTAATGCACAAGCCAAAGTAGAATTGACATCACCAACTACAAGAACTAAATCTGGTTTTTCAATAAGAATGATTTGCTCAAATTCCATCATGATTTTGGCAGTAACCACCGCATGAGAACCACTGCCTACACCTAGATAATAATCTGGTTTTGGCAATTTGAGTTGCTCAAAAAAAATGCTACTCATTCGTTCATCATAATGCTGTCCTGTATGAACAACTTTGGAGATGATATTTGGATTCTCTAGGAATGCCTTATGCAATGGAGCGACTTTCATAAAATTGGGTCTGGCTCCTACTACGCTGATTATCTTCATGGTTTGTTATGTAAATCAAGGTGTGACTTGAAGTAACACTTTGAATAGGGTTCGCTAATACGAATAGGATTATTTAAAATCCTATCAATCCTTTTTCTTGAAATATTTTTCTCTATAGAAGTATCTTGAAAACAAGGATTTGAAAATTTTGAGCGATAATAAATCTCTTGTTAAAACGGTAATGAATTCATAAGCTCTATTTTTAAAGGAGCGTTCCATCACTATTTTTTCCTTGTTTTTCATTCCTATACTTTTCCTTCTGAAAAGCTGTTTGAAATTATCTACTTGATTATAAAAAATCTGTTTTCTAAGGCTTAGTAATTTGAATTCAGTGATGTTTGATGTCAATTCATAACCCATTTTTTTCAATAAAGGACCTTGTATCTTTTCTATTTGTTCAGTTTCCTTTTTGGATAATGCTCTTTTCCAGTCATCTATCTTGGATTGGATAAGCGAACTTTTTACATATTTTTTATCCTCTGCTATTTCTTGATTGGATAAATCCAACATCTCAGTAGTGAATGGAATATCTAAAAAATCACAGATAGATTGTAGCTCTTTTTCTGGTTGTAATAATAGGTTTTCGTATTGTACTAATTGGTAATTATCTTTTCCTAAAATATGCTGATTCACGATTCCAAAAATATTTCCATCTACCCATTTTTGAGCACACAAGGATAGATTTTTATAAGATCGCCTAGACATACTATAAGCATTTGATCGACCATCTCGCACGATATGAATAATCTTGGCATTAGGAATTAATAGCATCAAATCACCCATAAAATGCTGTAAATTTGGAGATTTATCTCCCCATACTTTCTTATTATTTTGTTCCAATTTTTTATAAATAGAGCCTTCTACTAATTTTCTTATATTGCTATATTCAGCTATATTTTTATAATCCAATAATTCAGCTAAACGCCCTTTTTCGTCGTTTTCTATGAGCCATTCCAAAAACTCATTTTCATCTATGCCAATATTATGTGGTAATAGTGTGTAGAGATTTTTAAAACAGGTAATAATGCGAAATCCAATGGCATTATTTTCCATTAATATATCTGGATGCTGCCCTAGTAAAACAGATAACAGAGTCGTGCCAGAACGTTGAAGACCTACTATGAAATATATTTTAGGTTCCATTATCATTTAGTTTGCTTTTATTCATAATTTGAATTGTGTAATGTCTTCCTCAAAAGATATGGAAAGTAAAGTTATAAACTTGGTTTGGACCTACTCCGAAACTGGACATGGGACTTATAGTTTGATTCAGAAATAAAAATACGCTAAATTAAATGATTGTCAAAAGAAGGAATCCATAGTAGTATTTTAGGAGTTGTTTAACGTTGATGAATTTATAAATATTGAATTTTAAACAACTCTAAGATAACTTCTTAAGGAAGCGAGACATAGTTACAAAATTAGTATGGAAGTTCAAACTTCCTCCATAACGAATTACTAATTGAAAGAATTTATTTTAAATTAGAATAAGGTGTTTGAAGGAGGGCCCATCATATTATAAAACTTGAGTGTAAGCGATTTTATTGGATTTACCTCCAAAATGCTGTAAATTTATGAAAACTATTTCTATCTGATCAAGGAACTAGAGATAGTTCAATTAAATCAAGTAAGGATAATATATTACCTATATTAGTGTACCAATTATTGATACCATTCAACCAACATAGCCTAAACATTTAAAAAACATAATTAGTGGATTAAGTCATAAGGGATGAGAAATAAATAAACGCTACCACTTATAACGCAGGATTTTTGCTTGCTAATAAGGCGAAAAACGCAGACATAGCCGTAGCTATGGCGAGTATTTTCAACGAAGTTAGCAAACAAAAAGGCA
>JBNMOV010000303.1:0-6101 GCA_051275765.1 Maribacter sp.
CGAAAACTAATTAATTCTCAGTATATAATGCTCGCAGAAAAAGCTTTAAGTAATGGAAATCCACCTGTAGGTTCAATCATTGTTTATCAAGATGAAATTATAGGAGAAGGAATTGAAGCTGGAAAAATGACTGACGATTTAACCAATCATGCTGAAATATTAGCCATTCGAGATGCTATTAAAAAAGGACATAAAAGTGACTTTAAAAATAGTACAATGTATTCTACACATGAACCTTGTATTATGTATTCTTATTTAATTAGACATCATTTAATTCCTCAAATTATAGTAGGCATTTCAGTTCCACATATTGGTGGACATAGCTCTAAATTCGAAGTACTTCAATCAGAAGAAGTTCCTAAATGGGAAGTTGTACCAAAAGGAACTTTTGGTATTTGTGAAGTAGAGTGCTTGGATTTAAATAACCGCCTTCACTCTAAATTGAAATAATAATAATTACATTTTTTTAAAACTTAAACTCGAATATCATGGAAAAGAAATATCCATTGCCACCATTTACAGAAGAAACTGCTCGACAAAAAATACAAGCCGCTGAAGATGCTTGGAACAGCAAAGATCCTATAAAAATATCTATGGCATATACTACAGATACTGAATGGAGAAATCGAACAGATTTTATCAATGGTAGAGTAGAAGTACAAGGTTTTTTGGCGAATAAATGGGATAATGAATTAGACTATAAATTGAAAAAAGAACTGTGGGGATTCACAGGAAATAGAATTGCAGTTCGATTTGAATATGAATTCAGAAATAAAGAAGGTAACTGGTTTAGAGCTTATGGAAACGAAAATTGGGAATTTAACGAGAATGGATTGATGAGGAAAAGATATGCTAGTATCAATGATTTGGCTATTGAGAATAAGGATAGAAGACTCTAATTTTTGGAATAAAAATTGAATTAATTACGCAAATCTATTTTATCATTCTAGGAAATATCCACGTTCAAACTGTAATAGATCTTACAGATAAAATCCTCGTAGGTTATAAAATATATTGGAGAGAAATCCCACCAAAACAAAAACCCCAGAAATCTTTTAGATTTCTGGGGTTACTTTTATCTCAATAGCTCAATATCTAAAATCACCTTCCCAAATGCACTAACAAAATAGAGATATCACTAGGACTCACGCCAGAAATACGACTCGCTTGTCCTATAGTCATAGGCTTGAGTTCAGTCAATTTTTCTCTAGCTTCAGCAGAAAGAGCGATAAGAGAATCATAGTCAAACGTATCATATAACCTGACAGACTCAAGGCGATTCATCTTTTCTACCATTTCCTGTTCTTTGCGGATATAACCTTCGTACTTCATGCCTATTTCAGCAGAAGTCACGAATTCTGGCTCGTGCTTTTCGATGTGTTCCTTGATATGAGGAACTGCATTTCCAAGACCTTCTATCGATACTCCTGGACGTAAAAGTACTTTTTCCAATTTCACACTCTGTCTCAATGGAGCTGAACCTATAGAAGCCAAATAACCATTAATAGCATCTGGTGTGATACTTAATTCACGAATATACTTTTGAACACTAAGGATGTTTCTATTTTTATTTTCCACCCTTGACATACGCTCATCCAAATGCTCCATACCTATTTGCTTCACTAATGGAGTCAAACGCAAATCTGCATTATCCTGACGAAGTAAAATACGATATTCAGCTCTAGACGTAAACATACGATAAGGCTCTTTCGTGCCTTTATTCACTAAATCATCTATTAGCACACCAATATATGCATCAGAACGCTTCAAGATAAATGGTTCTAGATCGTTAATGCGTTGATGAGCATTAATACCAGCCATTAATCCTTGCGAACCAGCTTCTTCGTAGCCTGTTGTACCATTGATTTGTCCAGCGAAAAATAAGTGCTTTACCTTTCTTGTTTCCAAGTTCAGCTTAAGCTGTGTAGGTGGAAAGAAATCATATTCTATCGCATAACCTGGACGGAACATTTTCGCATTCTCAAAACCAGTAATCAATCGCATCGCCTTGTGTTGGATTTCTTCTGGTAGGGAAGAAGAAAATCCATTCACATAGATTTCTACTGTATCCCAGCCTTCTGGCTCTACAAAAAGTTGATGCCTATCCTTATCTGCAAAACGTTGGATTTTATCCTCAATAGATGGACAATAACGAGGTCCTAAACCTCTGATTCTTCCATTAAATAAAGGCGAACGATCAAAACCTTCTTTCAGTATTTCGTGTACTTTCTTATTCGTATAAGTAATATGACAAGGACGTTGTTTCTTTAGTTTAGGCGTATCTGTAAAGGAGAATTTGCCAGGGATTTCATCGCCTGGTTGCACTTCCATTTTATCCCAATCCAAAGATCTACCATCTACACGAGCTGGCGTACCAGTCTTCATTCGTCCAGATTCAAAACCTAGTTCTGCTAACTGCTCAGTAATTCCTGTAGCAGCTTTTTCGCCTGCTCTTCCTCCACCAAATTGCTTATCACCAATATGAATCAGACCATTCAGAAAAGTACCGTTCGTCAATATAACAGACTTAGATTCGATTTCTAATCCTAATCCTGTATGCACGCCTTTAGCCACACCATCTTTTACGATGATGCCAGTAACCATTTCTTGCCAAAAATCAATATTAGGATGTTCTTCTAACATATTCCGCCACTTGCCAGCAAATAGCATTCTGTCACTTTGAGCACGAGGACTCCACATGGCAGGTCCTTTGGATTTATTCAATAACCTAAACTGAATCATCGTATGATCCGTTATGATACCAGAATAACCACCTAATGCATCAATCTCACGCACAATCTGTCCTTTTGCCACGCCACCCATCGCAGGGTTGCAAGACATCTGGGCGATGGTGTTCATATTCATTGTAACTAATAAGACCTTAGATCCTAAATTAGCTGCTGCTACTGCGGCTTCACATCCTGCGTGACCCGCTCCTACCACTATGACATCGTACTTTGGAAACATCTTTTTCAGTTTACAGTGACCAATTAACAGTGAACAGTAAAGTTATGCTTGATTTCAATAGGTAATAGAAATGTATTATTTCAATTTTATTTTCTAAAGCCAAAATCTAAGAAAAAATTAAATACTGTTTATCGTTAATTACCTACAAAATTACTTATAATTCAACTAAAAAATAGCGTATTGAGTTCCTTAACTAAAAAACTAAGCATACAAATGGCTCATAATTTACTGATAACTGTTCACGGGTAACTGTTAACTGTTATTTTTGAGCTTTAGAAACTAAATATAATGCAACTAAAGCGAATACAACAGAAGGAATCCATACCCCAACAATGGCAGGTAAATTTCCATTAGTAACAAAAGTGGTACTGAACTGAAACATGACAATATATAAGGAACCTAAACCTACACCTAAAGCAAGATGAAAACCAATTCCACCTCTCATTTTTCTAGAAGCTAGACTCATTCCAATAATGGTCAATATGAATAGTGTAGCAGGCTGTGCCCAACGACGATGGTATTCTACCTCGTATATTTCTGTACCTCCTGCACCACGAGATTTTCTTCTATTGATATAGTATTGGAGTTCGGCGGAAGTCATGGCATCCTTGGCATTATCGTAAGAGATGAAGTCTTCAGGAAGTAGATTAAGCACAGTGTCTTGGCTTTCGCCTTCTTCTACTTTTTCTCTCAATCCATCAAACGTTCGTTTATAATATTTTTTTAATTGCCACTTTTTTCCTTCTCCTTCTGGCAAACATCTGATTTCATCTGCTGATAAGATAGAAGCTAATTTTCCATCCTTAAATTCTTCCATCATCACATCCCTTGCCAATGAATCCCTTTTGATGTATCGTTTGATATAAATTTTGGTAGTAGGGGAGATATACATGTGTACATTCCTCGTTTTTCCTAAATCATTATGCGAATAAAGATAAGTATTCTCAAAGGCAGTTTTCGCTTTACTTCCAAGAGGAATAAGCGTAGAATTCATAAATAAATGCATTCCTGCCAATAAAGTCGCAGCAATGAGATAAGGACGCATCAATCTCCAATAACTTACTCCAGCATTAAGGATAGAAATGATTTCTGAATTATATGCCATTCTGGAAGTGAAGAATATCACAGCAATCAGTGCATATAATGGCCACATCAATCCACTAATAAAAGGGAAGAAATTGAAATAATATTGCGTAATAATCTTTGAAATAGGAGCGTCTGATTCTAAGAAGTCATCAATGTGATCACTGAAGTCTATCACTCCTGCAATCATAGAAATCACGACTACGATAAAGAAAAATGTAGTAATGTATTTTTTGATGATATATTTATCAATCTTAGTTATCACGTTGCAAAATTAGATTAATTTCTATTAAAGTAGTGCTTTGCTAAACCTTTGAGGTTTGCTAAAGCTAAGTTTCCTATTTCCTGTTAGCTAATGTTTGAAATTTTTAACCGCATGAAACGGTCTGACGAGTCACTAAAATTAAGGAAACAAGGGGTTTAGCTTTTATTTCTTTGTTCATAATTCACTCGCCAGACCGTTTCATGCTACGCTATGCATATTTCCTTTCAATAACGATAATGAAAATAGAACTGTATAAAAGTCTTGGATTTTAGTATTTAGATATATTATAAAAAAGCGTCAAGCCCTTTGAGCTTTGCTGTATAAATTGACTATTTAAAACATATTCCTTAACTTACAAATGATGAGAATAACATTTGTTACCATAATATCTATTTTGCTATCCATTAATATCATGGCACAGCAAAAATTGGATTTTGATGGTCAGTTATCTTTGATTTCTAGTTATAGCCCTCAAAATGATTTGGATATATTCATAGGAGGACGATATATTCCTCAGTTATCTTACAAAATTCCTTTGGATTCTATCCGTTTTATAAATTTTGAGGCTTCCGCCAATTTCTCTGCATCTTCACTTTTTCATCCTTTTGATACCTCTGAAAATAGGTTGAGCATATTGCCATATCGAGCTTGGATAAGGTATAGCGATAAGCAGTTTGAATTAAGAGTGGGCTTACAAAAAATAGATTTTGGTTCAGCTACTTTGCTTCGTCCTATCCAATGGTTCAATCAGATAGATCCAAGAGATCCATTACAACTGACGAATGGTGTATATGGAGCATTAGGCAGATATTATTTTTTGAATAATGCGAATATTTGGCTCTGGGTACTATATGGAAATGAAAAAACTAGAGGCTTTGACATATTAGAAACCAATTGGAAAATTCCTGAAATTGGTACTCGAATACAATATCCTATTCCTAAAGGAGAATTAGCTTTATCTTATCATTATAGAACAGCCAATTCTTTAAAACAGCCTTTTCTTAATTCGTATAAAAAAATACCAGAACATAGAATAGGCATAGATGGAAAGTGGGATTTGAAAGTAGGACTTTGGTTCGAAGCTACTTATACTCATTCGGCTAAAAAAATAGGAGATTTGACAAATCAGACC
Source organism: Maribacter sp. (assembly GCA_051275765.1). Lineage (GTDB taxonomy): Bacteria > Bacteroidota > Bacteroidia > Chitinophagales > Saprospiraceae > JAHDCE01. Next base: position 5,448 of record JBNMOV010000303.1, read on the forward strand.
TTATTCAATCTAGGTACAGATTATACCTTTGGTATAGGAAGTGGATTGAATATAATAGCAGAACATTTATTACTTAGTTATGATGAACAAGCTTTTGCTTTTCAAAATCGAACTAACGTTACAGCTTTGACTGCTGCTTATCCATTTACGATGTATGACAGAATAAGTACCGTTTTTTATTATAACTGGTTATCAAAAGATTTGACTTTTTTCTTAAATTACGAACACCAATTCAATAAAATTACGGCTTATATTATGACGTATTATAATCCAGATACCGCACAAGGAATACAGCAGAATTATTTAGTGAATAATTTTTCTGGAGCAGGTGTAAGATTAGCGATTGTGTTTAATCATTAACTTTATGTTACATGTTTTGCTTAATGACTATTAAGTAGCGTCTACTTACAAATGCTTTTAAAAGCTAAGTTTTGTTAGTTTGGAACTCATCATTTTACTTAGGTAAGGTGTATGAAATAAGTTTGTGATTTTGTCTAGCATAATACACAGACCATTGGTATTTTCGAAACACTAATCATCTCACGAAGATCTACTTACACCACAAAATCCTTTACTTCATAAAATACTAAGCGATTCTAAACGGCAACCTATTTTAATTTACAGTGCATTTAGCATTAATTATTAAGGAAAAAA
>JBNMOV010000304.1:0-6088 GCA_051275765.1 Maribacter sp.
TAAGCAGATTTTCGCAAGCAATCTAATCCTTCGTAGCCCAATGCACAACTATCAATATCAAGGTTTCGATTGGTGGCAGTAAATATTCCGCCTATTATGGTATTGCCATCATTCAAATCCTGCATCAATCGTCCTACGAAATAATTAGTTAATGGCTCTACTGTTTCTTTTCTTTCTTTACCTGTTTGTATGTCCAGGATTTCGGCTTTTTCTCCTGCAGTGATGGATTCCAATACGCCAATAGATAAACCACTTTGGGTTTTTCCAGAAAATTTAGCAGCAGACCATATTTTGGTATTCGATGGAACTCTTGTCACTTCATTTTCATTCAAATCTGGATATCCTTTGGGGCTTCCGCCAATCCTACGAGAATAAAAGAGATTACCTCCATTGAATTGTCCATTAAATAGGTTTCTATTTTCTACAAAGAATGGGCGTTGCTCTCTAAAGAATATTTCAAAACCATCCAGATTTAATGCAGCAGGATCTGCTTCTACTTGTCCAAAATCGGGATTGACTGTAAAGTCTAAAATGAGATCACTCGTTACGCCTATTTTACCATCTATACCACCATTGATAGAAAAATCGCTTCCATCTCTGAAAGGATTCCCTGCTTCTGGCTCGTAAGTATCGGCTTGTAAAACTACATATGGCTGGATTTCTATTTGTTTTTGTGCCTTGATCCCGTCCAGTCCATGTAGTTCTCCAAATTCACTGACCCATGTATTGGAATTTTGGGGGACGTGTTGCCAAAGAGAACGTTCTTCTTTTCTAAAATCTCGACGTGTAGATTGTAAACCCCAAATTTGTGCTTCTTTATTACCATAACGAAGTTGGCTAAAAGGGATTTTTAGTTCTGCTGTCCAGCCTTCTTCATCTAGATTCACATCTGCAAACCAGATGGGATTCCAACTCGTATCCCAGTTATTACCATCACCAGAAATAAACTCGTCGCCTTTCACACCTGCCGCTGTAATCGTAAATGAAAAAGCGGTTCGCTTATCAAAATAGCTATCAATATTGAATTCTATCCAGTCGCCATCAAAACCATCTCGACGAGACATCCTACGAACGATTTCGTCTGGTTCTGTATCGTAGCATTTGGCAGCGATATAGAGAAATTTATCGTCGTATAATACTTTGAAATCGGTCTTTTGAGTGGGAGCTTGATTATCGTAAGGTTCCCGTTGGATATAATCGCCACCCCACTCTACTTGGCTCCATGCTTCATCATCTAATTTGCCGTCTATACTGATGGAGGATGTGCTCTTTTGGGTAAAATATTTTTTCTTAGGGGCTTTTTCTTTGTTTTCTTTTTGTGCAAAAGAGATATTGACAAATAGAATGCATAGCAAAGCTAGAAGGTATTTCATTAGGTTTAGTTCAGATGGTTTCAGAATAAGGTCTTGTTCCTTAATGACACTAAACTTTTTCTAAACGTTGCATTATCTATGTTACAATGATTACATCGCCATCTCTCAATGCCTTGAATAACTTGTCTTTTCGTTTTTTTTAAATTATGAACATATTATTCGCCAATGTGATTTCGTTGCCGAATTTATACGAGGAGAGGTAGTATTTCATATAAATTGGAATATTTTTACCAGATGAATCATTGCATTAGATACAATGATTCATCTAGTAAATTTTCTCATATTTACTCCTTTTCATAATCCCTTATTTCCTTTAAAAACCCAAGTGCGGATTCCATCTTTTTATCTGGAAATTTCAATAGTAAGTAAACAATGATAATTCCTATAAAAAAGCTACCTATAGTATAGCTCCAAATCCAATCATATTGATAAATATCTAAACCTAATACACCTTTTAAAAAGACGACTAAAAAGGCGAATGAAAAAAGAGGAATTAATACGATAAGAGATTGCGTATCAATTTTAGTGACTAATTTTATTCGTTCTATTTTTCGCTGTGCTTCTAAAATAGGCGTTTTATAATTTAATTGATAAATAGATGATAATATATAAACATTCATCACTACGCCAAGTATCATAAATACTAATAAAAAAGCAGCAGGAATAGCAAACTTCGCTTCATAAATATGATTCCATAAAAAAGGATTTAATATCCAAATAGCAACAATATTCACAACTAGTTCGAAAATATTTTCAAATTTATTTTCTGCTAATAATGATTGTATTTTATCAAAGCTAGAATGGCGTAAAAGCTTATTATTAAATTGAATATTATCATTCAATTTATTGTCTTCATTTTTCCATATATCTAATAATTCCTGTACTTCCATTTTAATTATTTTTTTGGTTAAAAAAATAGGTTTTTAATCTGCTTTTTATCCTATTAATTTTTGTAGAAACATTTGTTTTTGTAATACCTAATATATCTGCTATTTCTTCATAGCTATGCTGTTCTAAATATAAAAGCATTAATGCTTTGTCTAGTTCTTTTAACTGATGAATAAATTGATATAACTGGCGTATTTTTTCATCTTTTTCTTCATCATAAAAATCACTTGAAATAGATATAAATGAAGGAACTACGTTTGTATTAATATTCTTCCTTGTCTTTTCTTTTCTATAAAAAGAAATAGAAACATTTAAGGCTATTCTGTATATCCAAGTGGATAATTTAAAGGTATTATCATAGTTAGGGTATGCTCTCCATAATTGAAGCACGATTTCCTGCATCAAATCCTCACAGTCCTCTTGACGCTTTGTGTAGGAATGTGCGATTTTGTAGATCATTTTTTTATAATCCTCTACAATACCAATAAATGCTTCTCTTTGTGAATCCATTGAATAGATAGTTATTTATTACAAATATTCTCTACTACATTATTCGCAGCTGCTTTCGTAAAGTCACAGTTTTTATTTAGATGTTGTTTAAAAGTTAATTATTTTGGCTACAAAACTGCCTTTTATACCACTTTAAATTTTCACTTCTAAATAACTTCTTATAAAAATAAAAAAGACTGAACGATAACGTTCAGTCTTTTTAAAAATTAAGAATTTATTCCTTAAGTGAAACTAATCCAACAAAGTCACATCCCCTGAAAATATTTCTTCATACCCATCTATAAATACCACTTCTACCGCATATACAAATACACCAGTTGCCATTTTCTTTCCTTTGAAAGTTCCATCCCAACCGTCTCCTAGCGTATTGGTTTGGAAATCCGTATTCTCAAAAACCAATTCGCCCCATCTATCAAAGATTCTGAATGATTTTACTCTTTCCACACTTATATCATCACTGTATACGGATAAGAAATCGTTATTGCCATCCCCATTAGGCGTGAAAGCATTAGGAATATAAATATTCCTATCCTTATTTACTCGCACCAATACATCTTCCTCAAATACACAACCTTTTACAGTGTCTTGAACCGTAACTGTATATGTGATGGTTTCCAAAGTACTACTAGTCGGATCTGGACAATCATTACAAGATAATGAGCTGTCTGGTGTCCAAGTTATCGTGATATTAGAAAACTGATTAGGATCTACTGTGATATCTACTGTTTCTCCTAAATTGATCAAAGTATCTAAAGGATCTACAAAAGCTAATAATTGTACAGGCTGATAAACTGTTATATTAACAGAATCTCTACATTGATTATTATCTTCTATATAAATGGTATAATCTCCACTAGTTTGGAATGGGAATATCGTATCAAAAATATAGAATTCATCATCTATAGAATAACTATAAGGTGCTGTACCTCCTGTTGCATCTTCTATGATGATAGCACCATTATTTTCTCCATAACAAATAACATCTTCAGAACTCAAGTCCAATACAAGAGGAAATGGCGATGATATCGTGGTCGAACCAGTTACTTCACAACCATTTTGATCGAATACAGTAACGCCATAAGTTCCTGCACACATTTCTGTGATGGTATCTGTCGTCTGTTCTCCTGCTAGCGTATCCCATAAATAAGTGTATGGTTCTAATCCTCCAGATACTAATACGATTGCTTCTCCATCACAGCTAGTTGGACATTCTGTATCAATAGCTATCATTTCATTGATAACTAATGTTGTTACATTATCTATAATCACTTCTACTGTTTCTGAGCAATTATTGCCATCGAATACAGTCAGTATACTACTTCCTGCACATAGATTATCTGGTGTAGCACTATTATTGCCATTATCCCATGAATATGTGTAGTTCCCTACTCCACCACTTACAGATATATTGGCTATACCATCGCATGCTGTACAATTGGCAGGAGTCGTATTACTTATTGTAATTAGGATAGGAGAAGGTGTATTTACTGTTATCGTTTCTATTTCCTGACAGCCATTATCATCTGTTACTGTTACAGAATATACTCCAAATGGAATACCAGTTACTGTATTATCTTGTCCTGCTGCTAAGCTCGACCATTCGTAAGAATAACTTCCCCCTAGTGGTCCTCCTGTAGGCGATATTTCTATCGCTCCATCATTGGCACTTGTACAAGTCGAACTAGCTACGTCTATCACTGTAATGACTAAATCTTCTGGTTCAGTGACGACATATGGTTCTATCCTCGAACAATTATTAATATCTGTAATAGTAACAGTATATGTGCCTGCTATTAAATTGGTAAAAGGATTGGCAGTCGAAGTTCCCCAATCGTAGCTGAATGGTTCGTTTCCAACTCCAGTCGTTACAATTTCGATAGAACCTGATGCACTTCCATTACAATCTATATCTATAATCGTCGCTACTGGTGTGATGGTAAATGTAGAGTTGATTTCAACTGTAGTACTCGCAGTACATCCATTTGCATCTATAGCTGTTACAAAATAATTACCAGCTGTCAATCCTATCGCTGTTGTTCCTGTTTGAATAGGATTTGTTCCCCAAGTAAAGGTATAACCACCAGCTCCATTAGAAGCACTGACGTCTGCTACACCATCTGGATTTTCACAATCTGATTGAATTTGAGTTTCATTAGCCACGACGATCATTGCTATTGGTTCAATCAATATTATCGTAGCAGTTGCTTCGCAATCATTGTCATCTGTTACAGTTACAGTGTATGTACCTACTGTCAAATTAGTAATAGCTGCTATTTGTCCTAGAGGGGAATTACTCCATAAATAAGTATAAGCACCCGTTCCATCACTTGCTACAACTGTAGCTGTTCCATCATCTCCATTAGCACAACTTATATCTGTTCCAGAAATAACTAAGGAAAGCGGTAATGGTTCTGTAATCATGACCTCTGCTGTTGCTTCGCAATTATTATCATCTGTAATCGTAACAGTATATGTGCCAGCTGATAATCCTATTGCCATTGGCGTATTTTGTATGGGGATCGTACTCCATACAAAACTATAACCTCCGACAGCTGTACCACCCGTAGATGTTGCAGTCGCTGTTCCTTCATTTCCTCCTGTACAACTAACATTACTTTGTATCAATGAAGGTGTAATAGGCAATGGTTCTGTTACTTCATATTGATATGTCGCTGTACAAGCTAAACCATCTGTTACTATTACAGTATATATCTCTGGAGATAATGAATTCGCTGTATCCGTTGAACCAACTGCTGCTCCATTCCAATCATAAGTATAGTTTCCATCTCCACCACTCACTGAAATAGATATCGCTCCATCATCTGATGCATTACAAGTAGAATTATTAGTTGATAACTCTGTAATCACCACAGGATCTAAAGCTGTGATATTTATAGACGTAGAATTCGTACATCCATTAATATCTGTAATCGTAACACTATATGTTCCTGCTGTAGTAACTATAATCATAGTAGTTGGAGAACTATCATCCCATTCATAAGTCAACGCTCCTTGGCTAACTGATGTGGATGCATCCAAATTAATATTCGTAATAGAGCAGTATAATTGCGTTCCTGATGAAACAATAATAGCTGTAGGTACTAGGAAATTATCGCCTATGCTAATCATTGCTGTAGAAGTACAACCATTGTCATCATCTGTAATCGTAACTGTATAATCACCACTTATTGTAATTGTTCCTGTAGCTCCATTATCTGTTACGCCTGTACTCCATTCGTAACTTGCGTTTCCTTGGACAGCTGGAATAGTGGTCAAAGTAATACTTGAAATATTACAAGTGAATTCTGAGTCAGAAG
>JBNMOV010000305.1:0-6088 GCA_051275765.1 Maribacter sp.
GCGTTATTGCTCATCAAAAAGATGAAAACGGACATCAGCGCAGAATTCATTTTCATTGTAAAAAAGTCGTTGTTTCAGCTGGAGCATTACATACGCCAGCTATTTTAATGAGAAGTGGCTTGGAGCATCCTCAGATTGGACAAAATTTATACCTCCATCCTGTGAATGCTGTTTCAGCTAGATATGATGAACCAGTGGAGGGTTGGTATGGCCCTATGATGTCTGCAGTAAGTGATGAATTTACTCAATTAGATGGTAATTTTGGATATAAATTAGAAACGCCACCGGTACATAGTGGTTTGTCTGCTTTGTCGCTGCCTTGGATTTCTGGAGAGCAGTATAAATCTGAAATGCTCGATATTAGCAAGACCGCTACATTTATTGTATTGACTCGTGATAAATTTGGTGGCAAAGTCGTATTGAGCAAAGAAGGTCGTCCTCGTGTACATTATAAGCTTCACAAGTATGATAAGAAACACCTTATTCACGGAATAAAGGAATCCGCCAAAATACATTTCGCAGCAGGAGCGAAAGAAATCTCATTACTCCATAATGATTATCATAAATGCAGAATTGGGAAAGATGATTTTGAGCATTTTCTTAAAAAAATAGATAGGATAAGTTGGGCAGCTAATAGATTCATTCTTTTTTCAGCCCATCAAATGGGTACTTGTAGAATGGGAGGAAGAGCGAAAGATCATCCATTAAAACCAACGGGGGAAACAAGAGAAATTAAGAACTTATTTGTAGCAGATGCTAGTGCATTTCCTAGATGTAGTGGCGTGAATCCTATGTTATCGATACAGGCATTGTCTTATTATATTTCTAAGCAGATAATTAACTCTTAAATCCATTTTGCTTTATAAAAATAAGAACGTCTACTTGCCTCGAAAACAATCGAAGAAAAGGAATGCTAAATCCAATAAAGAATTTTCAAAAGTTTATTAAAAGTTAACATTGACAATCAGTTAATTGGATATTTTTAAAATAAGGATAAAGGGTCATCTTTTATTTTACTATTCAAAAATGAATGTAATTCCAATTCGAAATAAAAAACTATGTATAACTATAGGGATGGAGAATAGCATATTCCCAACTTCAAAAATATTTAAGATTTTTGAAGTTTTATGTTTGGCTTAACATCAGAATTTTTTGAAATTACAGATATTAGTTATCTCACTAATACACTCCCTGTATTATTCGTTTCATTACATTCTATTACGATACTTTGAGAATCTACTTGGATAATTAAAACCTTAGTGTATTTGGATTGCTTTTTTCGACTGATTTTCATTTTGCCTGTCATGGTCTGTCCAGGAAAAAGAATCCCCTTACTTTCTTTCAATCCTACAAGGAATGTCTGTCCTGCCAATAATGCACCACGACTATATTTTTTTGTTCCAGAGTAATAAGCTCCTATTGCAATATTATCGCCCTTATCGCTAGGATCTCCAATGACATTAATTGCTCCTTTCCCTTCATTCCTTACCTGGAAAGTTACATAAGCATTCTTCTTATCTCTTTTCACTAAAACCAAACTATCCAATACCAAATCTGGACACAAATCCCTAGAGTAATCCTTGATTCCCCTATTTCCACGACGGACTGTAAATCCTCCTTCGTCCATTCTTCTGTCCTTAGGAATATTGATTTTTAATTCCAATGTCTGAGATTGTCCAGAAGATAAATTCAGATTAGAATTACGAATTTTTTGATGAATGAGATCAGCATAAGTTTCTTTATTGATTTTAATCAACTCATTTTCGGATTTTACAATCAACTTGAATTGATATTCCTTTTTATCTGAAGAGGATAAATTCGAACTTCCAGTATTCGTTACCTTTATTTTAATCTTAAAATTAGTCTTCTTCTCCTTGATTAATTCTGGATTGCTAATAAAAACGCGATAACCTACATATTCAGTAGGCTCATTAGGAATGCTGTCTTCTTTTTCTTCTTGAATAAGCTCTAGAGCTATCTCTGCAACTTCCTTCGTAGTATCCCTTAGGATATCCTGTTCCACTTCTTGTGCAGAAATTAGAATAAATGAACATAAGATAAATAAAATAGTATACGTTAGTTTCATATTAATTATGGTCTGTTTTTTAAAAGTCAAAATTGTTTGGATTATCGATCTTATGTAATCGAAGGGTAATCAGCCCTTGAGCGTAAAAAAGTTGAACTTTATACAACTTGAATACTAATAGCTTAACGATTCTCCTTAGCAAATGTTATGTTTGCATTCTATACTGAGAATTAATTGGTTTTCGGATTGTTAAAAATTCATAGCTTCTGAAAATTAAGAAATTGCTACTAACGTTGTTCTGTAAAGCGAATACCGCTAGGTATAGAACAATTAATTTCTTACATTAGACATTAATTCAATTCCAATTTTCGTTCCAAAGAATCTAAATATATAGTTAATCATACGTGAATGTTCCATTTTTTATAGCAAAGAAAGTCATTTCTAACCCATCTCATTCATTTTCGAAGCTGATTATTCGCATTGCGATATTGGCAGTCGCACTAGGAATGACAGTAATGATAGTCGCATCTTCCTTAATTTCTGGTTTTAAACACGAAATTACAGGCAAAATTTTTGGTTTTTGGGGACACATCCATATCATGGATTTTGAGGCGACGAGCACCAATGCTTACGAATCTATTCCCATTCCTACGGATCAAGACTTTTATCCTTCCATTACAGAAGTAGAAAATTTTCAGTACATTCATGAAGTTCCATCAATCACTATTAAAGGTCATAAACTTGGGGCTTGGCTACAAACGAAAACAACGAATGGCGGAGTAAGGCATATACAAACTTTTGCTCAGAAGATAGGCGTCATCAAGACGAAGGATGAAATAGAAGGAATCGTATTGAAAGGAGTAGGGAAGGACTACGATTGGAAAAATATGGAGAAATTCCTCGATTCTGGCGATAAATTAGATTTGACAGCCGAAAATCCAGCTAAAGAAATTATCATCTCCAAACAAACCGCCAAAAGACTAGGCTTAGGATTAGGCGATAAGCTCTTGGTTTACTTTGTTAAAGGCGAAAGCCAAATTAAAAAGCGATTCACTGTAAAAGGGATTTATAAAACAGGACTAGAAGAATACGATACTAAATTTGCCATTATAGATATTCGTGAAATACAGAAAATCAATGGTTGGGCAGAAGATGAAGTATCTGGCTTCGAGTTATTCATAGATGATCTAGATGATATGGAACCTATCAGCGATGCCATTTATGATGAACTTCCTATGAATCTATATTCATCCTCCATTAAGAATATCGACCCTAATATTTTTGGTTGGTTAGAATTACAGGATATCAATGAAAAAGTGATTCTTATTCTCATGCTCATCGTAGGAATGATTAATATGATCACAGCACTCATTATCCTTATTTTAGAGCGAACGAATATGATCGGCACGCTCAAAGCATTAGGAGCGAGTAATAGTATGATACAAAAGATATTTCTATACTATGGTTCCTATATTACCATTTTAGGACTTTTATTAGGTAATATTGTAGGCGTGAGTCTTTGTCTGATTCAGAAATATTTTGGAATCATTACACTTCCAGAAGAAGATTATTATGTATCTGTCGCTCCTATAGATTTGAGTTTTTCCTATATTCTCTTCTTGAATGCAGGTACGCTTGCATTGACTGTAATGATTTTGGTTATTCCTTCTTTATTGGTGAGGTCGATTTCTCCTATTAAAGCGATTAGGTTTAAGTAGGGAGAGATTTGTTCTAATGAAAAGAATCGTTTCAAATGATTTCAATATCTGCTGTATCCCACAAGGGGTTGAAACCCCTTGGAACAAGATTTGACAAGATTTAGAATGAATTTCAGTATATAAAACATACCTTCCAAGGGGTTTCACCCCCTTGTGCAAAAATCAACAAACAAAAACTCTTACGAATTTTCCACTATCGCTATTTCTTCTTCTGTCAATCCATAAAGCTCATATACCATTTGGTCTATCTCCTTATCTGTTTTGGCTATATCTGCTTGTAGTTGTTTTTTTGAGTTTGGATAAGAATGGTTTGGAATCGCAATTTTTGGGACATATATTATCCTCTAATTATCATATTTGATGATTAATTCATCTTGTAATTCAAAAACCTCTAATACTCTTTTAATTCTTCTAAACTTCCCATTACTATCTAAATTTCTTTCAATAAAATAATTATCTGATAATTCTAAAGCGTCTCTTACTTCATTTGGGTTATTAGTTACTGGTAAGTAATCTTTTAAATCAGTTATAAGAAATAAACTCGGATTTTCTTCAAATAATATTTTATTAACATGAAAATACATCTGTGAAATATATTCTGTAACTACTCTTTCTTCTCTAAAAATAAAATATTCAAGTTTTCTATTCTTAGGGGAAGCTGCTTCAAAAATATTTACTTCATTTTCCGTATCCTCAAAAATAATATCTACTTCTGGAAACTTCCATATAGAAATAAATCTAGTTAAAATAATTTCATATCTTCTGTTTAGCTCTAATAAATTCCATTCGTTTATATCTTTCAAATACTTATTCAACCATAATCTTGAAAATTTATATCCCTGTTCTTCTCCATTATTATTCATATTTTGCTTTTCAATGAATGTCTTATTGCTTAAACTTCCATTGTTTCCTGATAAAGTTAGATTACCAATTGTATGGAGATAATTCTCTTTTAAAAGATTGAATTCTCTTTCATCTAATTCTTCTTTCCATTTAGGATCTGGATTTCTAGGAAAAATATGCTCAATAGTTATTTTATCATTATCAAAAATAGGTACGTGTTCTCTATTATTATGGTTCTCTAACAATTCAAGGAAATATGTTTTATTTTTAGATTGAATATTGTAAACATCTTTTTCTTTAAGTACAGTTTTAATCTCTTTATCATTTGGAAATCTTTGTGCCCCTGTCTTCTTAACTAACACTCGCCTCAATGAAGTGAGGTAATCATTTTTATTTATTTCTCCATACAAGGTCATGAAAATTTTATTTAATGCATTAGTAGGCAATCCTAAAATAAATCTTCTCCAAACATATGATTGTATAGTTTTAAGAATCTCTACTAATACATTTTTATCTATAATCTCTTTCATAAAGTCATTATAAACAGATAATAAAAAAGGGAAAGACACATTAATTTCTAACCTTTTAATATATTCTAACTCTTTCCTTATCTCATTGTCTTGTTCATTTTGAGGGTTAATGAATTTATTATAATGCTTAGAATATACTTTTAACTCTTCTAAAGTTTTAGTATAAAATTCGTCACTTCTTAGTTTATAGTTGTTTTTGAATTCTGCATAAACTTTTCTTTTATTAGGTATTTTTTTATTCTGTATCGTTAAGTAATCTCTTATTAATGCAGATACTTTTGACTCATTCCTTTTTTCATCTTTCGCAAAATTTTCTAGTACATTCCAATATGTATTAAAAATCCTTATTTGTTTGGCTCTAACCCCATTAATATGTAGTTCCTGATAAGGTCTGCCTGTGACAACTCTAGCCCTGTTGAGTTTAAGCTTTCAAATATCCTTTGAGGATCATCTTTACCTCTCTCTAAAGCTATTTCAACAAATAATAATCTTTTCAACCCGGTAAGAATAGTATTAAAATTATCCTCATTAATTCGCTTGATGAAAAATGAATAATTTTCAATTACTTTCGTGTATTCTCCATAGTCTTCTATTTGATGCCCTTCTAAAATATATTTAAAAGCTTTAGCATTATTATCTGTTTGTTTGAGTTTCAATTTACTATTATCCTCAGTTACGAATTTATTGATAATAAATGTTTCATTTAATTCTTCTGCTTTACCCTGCTTACCGTTTACTTTTGCATAGTTAAATAAAGCCAAATAAAGTAAAGAGATAGTAGTTAACCTTTGTTGCCCATCTATTATAACTAAAGGCTTAACTTCAGAAGTGGTATAAACTCCTTCGTGTATGTATACTATGCTTCCAACAAAATGAGTATCGAACTCATCTTTACTACCGACATCTATTATATCTTGTAATAATTGCTTACACTCTCCATCCCTCCAATCATAATTTCTTTGATAAACAGG
>JBNMOV010000306.1:0-6076 GCA_051275765.1 Maribacter sp.
TAATTATTAGTTTCTGTTAGGCACAAAAAACGGAGTTACGCCCTAGCGTAATGAGTATTTTTGGAACGACACAGAAGCTGATAAGTACAAATCTTGGGCATATCGGAATTTATGAGTTAGTCCACTACGATATTATCTATACCACAAATGGACTTATCTTGGAACAATGCTCCAGTGCTGCTGTTTTATCATTGCTCATTCTCCCTACATATAACGAAAGAGAATCTGCACTACTTTGTCCAGGAGATAGTTATACTTTTCCTGATGGTACAATACAAACTAATATTACATTCCAAGTTATTCAAACATCAAATCTAAATACAATTATTGGAGCATGCGATAGTATAATAGTAACGACGATTAATGTAGAGTCTATAGGATTTGTGAGATAATGTCGATACCTATGAAGAAGCGAGCAAAAAATATAAATAATTCATTTTCAGTGCTTATCTAATGTTTTGGTTTTGAATAAATCTAAAAAATATACCTTTTATCCAATCGTTTATAAGTTATTAGAGCTAGAAATCACTGAACGAAATCACTGAATGAAATCACTGAATGATGTGGTCTTAAACAAAATTTAACGCAAATATATTTTTATTCTCAAATCGTTTTGGCATTTATATTCGTTACAGTATAGTCGAACAAAACGTATATAGAATTATGAGGGATAAAAAAGACTGATTTTCCCTCCACACATCCAATTAGAAAAGCATGAATTTTAAGAAGATAATCTCCGTTTTAATCCCTTTTTTGTTGTTGGTCACCTTTATGTCTGCTCAAACAACGATTGTCAAAGGAATAGTAAAAGATGAAAATAACGAACCGTTGGGTTTTGCAGATGTGCTATTCACTAATTCATATAATGGATTGAGTGCTGAATGGGATGGTACATTTGAATTGAGTACTGATGATTTATCATTAGATTCGCTTACTGTAGGTTTTTTGGGCTACGATTCAAAGACTATTGCTATTAAGTCAGGAATAGAACAATCTGTAGAAATAGCATTAGATCCTACAGGAATAGTGGGGACAACAGTAATAATAACAAGAGTAAGACCCAAAAAAGACACTGCCGCTATTATGCTTTTTCGCAGAGTCGTAAAAGCCAAAGAAAAATTACGTGAATCCGAATATGATTCTTATCAATATGAGGATTATACCAAAATGGAATTCGATGTATTCAATGTGAAGGAAAAATTCAAAAAAAGAAAGATATTGAAACCTTTCGATTTTGTATTTGAAAACATGGATACTACAGAGAATGGAACACCATTTTTACCCGTATTATTAAAGGAAAAAATATCGGAGGTTTATTATCAGAAAAACCCTAAAAAGGAAAAAGAAATCGTGAAGGCGGATCAGTTTTCTGGGATAGATAATAAGGAATTTTATAGTCTGACGGATTATTCTTTTCCAGATATAGATATTTATGATAAGACAGTTTTATTGGGAACGAAGGCTTTTGTCAATCCTTTTTCTAAAGGAGCTTTAGGTTTTTATAAATATTTCTTGGAGGATAGTATGATGATTGACAATAAATTCTGCTATAAGCTACAGTTTACTCCAAAAAGGAAAAGTGATTTGGCATTTACAGGTGATGCTTGGATAGATAAGGAAACTGCGATGATTAAATCGCTAGAGATTCTTGTATTAGAGCAGATTAATGTGAATTTTTTGACTGGTTTGGAAATTAGACAAGATTTTGATGATGTAGGCAATGGAAATTGGTTCAAGAGCTATGAACGAATGAAAGTGCTGATGAATATATCAGAAAATAAGGAAAAACAGGCGATACGAGTCGTAAAGACTACGACACACAAAAACATCATCGTCAATGAACCTATAGATCCTTCTATTCTCGAAGGAGATGACTTAAAAATAGATGAACTCGCCTATAAACGGACTGCAGAATTTTGGACAGGAGCCAGACATGATGAATTATCTGAAACGGAATCTGCGATATACACCACCATGGAAAAGGTGCAAAAAACCAAGGCGTATAAACTATATAATTATCTAGGTAATACGGCTTCATCCGGTTTTTTCAATGCAGGAAAGATAGAATTTGGTCGTTTCTTCCAATTCTATAGTTTCAATGGCTTGGAAGGGAATCGTTTCAGAATGGGAATAAGGACGAGCCCAAAGCATTTTAGAGATAAATTTGCCATAGGAGCTTATGCTGCTTATGGAACTAAGGATAAATTGTTGAAATATCATTTAGGAGCAAATATGCACCTAAAGCGAACCAATAACAAATGGCACATGATTGGTGGCTACTATCGCTATGATTGGTCTGATTATAATTTCAAGAATCCGTATATGTCGCATGACCATATTTTATCATCACTATTGAGAGGAAGAAATAATTTACTTACTGATTTGTTTCTCATTCGAGAGGGCTATCTTTTTTATGAAAAAGAATGGATTAAGGGATTGACCAATAAATTCTCATTCAGACATAAGACTGTGTATAGTTGGGAGGATTCTAATTTTGATATTAGGAATGAAATGGGGAATACTATTGATGAACAGTTTGAAGTAGCTGAATTTGGTTTTCATACCACTTATGGCCCTAAACAAGTATTTCTTAATCGTCAAGGAGGATCGAGTAGACAGGCTGTAGATATCAATGGACCTGTATTGGATTTTGATTATGTAGCTGGCGTAAAGGGTTTTTTAGGTGGCGATCATACTTATCATAATTTGAAATTGGAGTTGAAACATAAGATTACTTCTAGGGTAGGACAGACTTATTACTTCGTGACTGCTGCCAAAATATTTGGGGATATTCCTTCGCCTCTTTTGACTATCCACAAAGGAAACAATACCTATTTATACAATAAATTCGCCTTCAATATGATGGATGATTTAGAGTTTGCCAATGATGCTTATGTAGGTTTGGAAGCACGTCATTTCTTCGATGGTTTCATCATGAATGCTATACCAGGTGTAAGAAGATTGAAGCTGCGTACGATGTTTTACGGTAAGGCAATCTACGGAGGTGTTTCTGATAAAAATAAGGCACTCCTAACAGAACAAAGCCCAAATCTACAACCTTTAGAAGGACCATATGCTGAAGTTGGAGTAGGAATATTGAATATACTGAAAGTAATACAAATTTACGGATTTTATAGAGTCACACCTCATGATCCAGGAGCTTCTACACTTTCAAAATTTGGATTTAAATTTGATATTGGAGTTTCGCTTTAGGGAACTTATTATTTTGTTATATTTAAAAATAGCCTATTGGAAACTAGTTTCCAATAGGCTATTTTTAAAAACTAATACCAATTTAAATTTATAAAGTCGCTTAAATTCTTGGAATTATATGCGGCATTTATGTCTTGAATTGGGATAAAGCGGCAATTTAGGATTCCCCCCTCACCAATTCAAAAACCGTAATCTCTGGATAAATACCCGCTCTAAAAGAAAAACCTTCCAGCATTCCAAAACCACGATTTACATACAGAAATCGTCCAGCTTCTCCATATAATCCAGCCCATTTTTTATAAATGTATTTGCCTGGACTCCATTTCATGCCTAGTAATTCTACACCCATTTGAGCACCATGTGTATGACCACTCAATGTAAGGTGTACTTTTTTATCATGACCCTTTACTTGCGAATCCCAATGCGTAGGATCATGCGACATGAGTATTTTGAAATCCTCAGCAGGTATATCAGAAAGCGTACCATCTAGATCTCCTTCCTTTGGAAAATATCGTGCTGCACCCCAATTTTCTACACCCATTAATCGGATATGTTCTCCATCTTTTTCCAATTTAACATGAGTATTATTCAACAAGGTCATATTACATTCTCCAAATTTTTCCTTGATATTAGCTTTGTTTTCATCCGTTCTACTTTCCTCGCCTCTGTATCCATAATCATGATTTCCAGTACAAGCATACTGTCCATAAGGAGCATCCAATATTTTGAATTCATCCTTGTATGGATCTACTTCATCTGCCATTTGATTCACTAAATCCCCAGTGAATAAAATAACATCTGCCGCTTGTTCTTGCAAAATTCTCAAACCTTTTCGTACTCCTGAAATACTATCGAAACTTCCTGCATGGAAATCAGAAAACTGAGCCACCTTGAAGCCATTAAAAGCTTTTGGCAAATCATCGAAAGTCAGTTTTACATTTCGTACCTTGAAATTATATTTACCAAAGGTCATTCCATGTAAAAAAGTAAAGAATGGAACAGATGCCACGATGATAGAAAATTGCTTCACAAACGTTCGCCTAGAAGCCACTCGCTCTGGCAACATTTCTGCCTTACTCGTCCATTTAATGATATATTCTACGAATTTGTAGATGTCTCCAAATAAAAGTATGGGTACGATGACCAGCCCTTTTATAATAAACATCATCCACACAAATGCCTGCAATATATTCACAGGCATATTCCTAACTCCACCATTTTTTAAATAAAAATACAAGAATAACATCCCTCCAAACTGCAAAGCAAACGCAGAGAAATAAAGGATCTTACCAATTCGCTTAGCTCGTTCACTAGGAAAAGCCAAATGTACCTTACTAAAATAGATATAAATATCTGGAAGTAGGATAATGAGGGTAAAAACAATAAAACCTATAATTCGCCAAACCATTTTTTATACGTTGGAATAAAGTAGTTTTTAAACAACTTCAACATTAACTTGAATATAGAACAAACATAAATCCTATGTTATTAGTTGTATGATAGATACTAAATTACAATTACTGAACAAAGTTTTCTCATCAGTGAAATACAATAATTTTATTAAAAAGTTAGGATTTAAACTTACAATGAGTAAGTTTAGGTAAGAGAATTCATTTAATATCTAAAAGCGAAGCGGTCTAACATCTAACATCTAACATCTAAACTATGATACCCGTTACCATCATCACAGGATTCCTAGGAGCAGGCAAAACTACTTTGCTCAATTATCTCAATGAAAAATACAAAGGGAAGCGATTCGCTATCATTGAAAATGAATTTGGAGAAATAAATATAGATAGCGAGCTTGTTATAGGAGCAAAAGATGGACTATTTGAAATGTCCAACGGCTGCATCTGTTGCGAACTCAGTGACGAACTCATAGAAGTCCTCCAAAAACTGCTGAATAGTAAGCACGAAATAGATCACCTCGTCATAGAAACCACAGGCATGGCGGAACCAGACGGCGTAGCACAAGCCTTTATTTCAGATCCTGAGGTTCAGCAACATTTTAGATTAGATGGTACCATTTGTTTGACTGATGCCAATCATATAGAAGATATGCTGAACGAGAGGGAAGAAGCTCGTCGTCAAGTTACTTTTGCGGATCACATTGTGATTAATAAAAAAAGTGATATAGATAGAGATTATCTCAAGGATATAGAACATCGCTTGAAGCACATGAATAATTTGGCCAGCTTTGAAGCAGTAGATTATGCCAAAGTAGAAAAAGATGTTTTGGCTCTCAATGCCTACGAACTTGAAACGGTAGAAAAACGATTATCTGCTGCTAGTGACCACCACGATCATGATCATCACTGCGATGAACATTGCGACCACGATCATAATGAAAGAGGACATCACCATCATTCCGATGTAGCATCACACAGTTTTGTTTTTGATGAACCTTTCGATTTATTGAAATTTAGACATTGGGTTAATGTATTGTTGATGCTACAAGGCGAACGCATTTACAGAATGAAAGGCATTGTCAATTTCATGCACAAGGAAGAAAAAATGATTTTTCAATCCGTTAGGAATATGCACACTTTCAAAGCGGGAGAACCTTGGGGAACAGCAAAACGCCAGACCAAACTCGTCTTCATTGGTCCCGGTCTAAAAAAAGAAGCCTTAGAATCTGCCTTGAAATCATGCCTCTATTCGGAGTCTTATTTTGGATGAACTAAGCATATGGCAAAGCTATTAGGGTTTTGGCTTATGCAAAAATCCTAATTTGTCGGAAAATGATGGTAATATAAATGGATGAAAAGCCGTATCTTAGGGCTTGTTGTAGAATCATGACGCAATAAGGTTTTGTTATCTTCAAACTAGTTCTAAAACATCATCCATGAAAAAAAATCTAATA
>JBNMOV010000307.1:0-6072 GCA_051275765.1 Maribacter sp.
GTTGACTCCAAAGCTACTATTGGTAAATTATGTTTTAGAGCTAGAGAGACTTCTGTAGAAAAGTTTAAATAATTCATTGATAATCAACTATTTGCTTATAATAATAAAGTTAAATAAGTTTTATTTAACCTCAGCTAATATTAAGTTTCACAAAAATAAAATCTATCTTTATATTTCATAATTTAATTAAACTAATTTATGAAAAAGAATTTAACCTTTAGATTTTTCTTTGGAATATTAGCATTATGCTTTCTTTCCATAAATACATCAACTGCCCAACAGTGCTTTCCAGCTGGGCCTCTTACTGTATCTGGTGTTGCTGATGCAAACGTTGGGTTAACATACAGTTTTGCAGGTGTACCTGTTGGAACGGTTATTCAATTAGTTACTGCTCAGCCAGATGATGTTTTCAACATCGAACTTTGCGGAACGAATGCTGCTGGTTGGGCAGACGGCGATCATGATTCCAGCCTACATATCCTAGACGCGAATAGTGCAGCAGCTAATTATCTTCTAAATATAGAAGATGGTTGTACTAATGGAGCTGGCCCTAATTTTTGGGGTCCTGATAATGGTGTATGGGGTGCTACAGCTGTTGGTATATATTACAGAATGGAATGTTGCTGGAACAGCCAACTGTGAGGTAAGCAGTGGACAAACTTATCAAGTAGATATTAATATTACATCAGCAGGACCATGTGATGCAGGTAATCTACTATCTCCTTTAACACAAAATATTTATCCAGGATCAATTTTCTCTATTATTCCTGATAATTCAGTAGTATCTGATGGTGGCTTCGAATTAGGTATTGAAAATATCAATACAGGAGGAACGGGAGGAACAGGTGCAGGGATTAGGTTAATTGTACAGTTTTTGCTGCAGGAGCAGGTCCATACACTGAGTTTAATATTCCTCCTTGTGATGCTACATCTGGAACACCAGTAGCTCCAGCATTTGAAGTATGGGGAAATGAAGCATACACTACAACTACAACTGCTGGTTCAGAATATGTTTTCCAATTTTGTACTGGTTATGATCCAGCTACATGGCCTGCTACTATTACTGTAGCTGAATGGGATGGAACGAATTCTGGAACTATTCTAGGAGTTGTTGATGGATGTTCTATTACATTTACTACTCCTAATAATGGAGATATTATTATATATGTAAGTATCACAGGAGACTGTGGAGGAGCTTATGATCAAACAGATAATGGTGCTCCAACATTGACCAATGCTGGTTCTTATGCTTGGTCTAATGGTGAAACGACAGATGATATTGCTGACCTAACAGCAGGAGATTATACCTGTACTATTACTTCTGATAACGGATGTGAATTTATCCTTACAGCTACAATTTCTGAACCTTTAGAATTAGTAGCTACTGTTGATGTAATTGGTTCTACAGGTGCAGATGGTTCTGCTGATATTTCTATGACAGGAGGTACAGAAACTTACACATACGAATGGTCTAATGGAGAAACGACTGAAGATATTTCTGATTTAGCTCCTGGAGATTATACTTGTACGATCACAGATGCGAATGGATGTACAACAGAAGCAAGTGCTGAAGTAGGTGACTTCTCTCCAGTAGAGGATTTCAACGAAATCACTTCATTCTCTCTTATACCTAATCCAACAAGAGGAAATGTGAGAGTTGAAATAAATCTATCTAATAACCATGATGTTGAATTACAATTATTCGATATTACTGGTAGAGCATTAGTTTCAACATTTAAGAATAATACTTCTCAAGCAGTATTTGATTTAGATTTGAGTGCTTATGCAGATGGTGTTTATTTCGCTAAATTCATAGTAGATGGCAATAGCACATTTACAGAAAGAATCGTTAAGACTCACTAAAATAGATAATTAGATATAGAGATATTTAGATATAGAGATATTTAGATAAAAAACTGATAATCAAATATATCTAACTGCTCTATTTTAAAAATTACGATTACAAATTCCCTTCGGAATTTCCGAAGGGAATTTTGTTTTTAAGGATTATAACAATGAACATACTTTATGCCATTTCATTCTTTCAATTCATAATATTTTAGTAATTTGATTTTTATTTGAATGCATTTATTCATTATCTACCAACCTTTAGAATTAGAGCTTGTCACTCTAAAGGAGAAGCAATAAAACAAATTGCATTCTATTATCTCATTATGGCGTTTGGGATTAGTTTTATTGTCCATATGCATAGCTTGGAAGATCAAAATTTTCTGCATGGAGCATGGCACGGAGTTCTGATGGCAGGCTTATTTGGCTTCCCTGCTATAGCCATCAATTATGCTTACCAAAGAAAATCCTTGAAACTCTTCTTGATTGATGCAGGCTACCTTTTGGCATTTACTGCATTAATGGGTGGTGTTTTGGCAATGTTGCCATTATTTGTTGGAGCAGCTCAATAACTTAATAAGAAATGCACTTTATTACAAAAAGCCCTTAATTTTCAGAAATGAAAATTAAGGGCTTTTTGTAATAATTAAAATATAAAACAAAAACTTACTTTTTCCTTACTACACTAATAGGCATATCCTTATCGTAATCTCCTTTCAATACAGGCGATTGTCTGAACTGAGTATATAACTTTACTTCATCTGCTATATAATCAAATAATTCGCCTAGCGTTACTACGCCATTACTATTATTATCTGCTTCGCCTTTCATTCCTCTTAGAAGATAATGACTGAATACTCCTTGTCTTACTCTAAGTGATTCTAAAGAAGTTTCTTCTGGCTTAGAAGACAACATCAGTGCTGTACCTCCTTTAGATTCGGATAGTTTCTCATAATAATCTGATACGATATCTTCTATGTCTCCTTTAGTATTAAAAGCATAACTACCTGAATGACATGCGTCTGCTATACAAAGTTTGTATTTAGCTCTACTTGCTTCAAAT
This sequence comes from Maribacter sp., assembly GCA_051275765.1. Classification (GTDB taxonomy): domain Bacteria; phylum Bacteroidota; class Bacteroidia; order Chitinophagales; family Saprospiraceae; genus JAHDCE01. Next base: position 2,912 of record JBNMOV010000307.1, read on the forward strand.
ATTTCTTGGATTTCATCATGATGTAATTTATTATTAAAACCATCATAATCTATAGGAAGGAAAGACCCTCTCAAACCATGTCCAGAAAAATAAAGGAATACCAAATCATTCTTATCTGCTTTGCCAAATAATTCTTTCATAGAAGCGATGATATTACTTTTCGTAGCATCCTCATCTACCAATACTTTAATTTGTTCATCTGGAATAGCTCCACCTGCTGGACTCTGCATTAATGCCATCAATCGAAATGCATCATTATCGGAATATTTCAATGGCTTCATGTGAGTGTACATAGATACACCTACTACTACTGCCCAAACTTTAGTTTCTGCATTTTCTTCTCCGTAGTTTTCAATAACGTTATTCTCCCATTCCTTTTCATGAGTAGCTTTACTGGCTATAAAGTTGCCATTCTCCCATATGCCTACATAGTTAGCTCCATCTGAGGTAGTGTAAGTTCCATATCCATTGGCAATATTATTTTTCCAATCTCCTTCGTATACTTCTCCTGTTGGATAATCTACTCTACCCCATCCTTGTGGCTTACCATCTTTAAACTCTCCAGTATAGATTGTACCATCTCCGTATTTAAAAAGACCCATTCTGATATTTCCACAATCTCCATATGTGCAGTCCCTAGTATTACCTTCTCTAGTATCTCCTAGATAATCTCCATTTTCCCATATGCCTGTTGTGATGGATCTATCAGAATGAATGATGCGACCTTTTCCGTGTGCGAAATTTTGTACATATTCCCCTTCGAAAATATCCCCATAAGAATATATCCATTTGCCAGGACCCTCAAACTTTCCATCGACGAATGTACCTTCATATCGATCGCCATTAGGGAAACCCATAATGCCTAAACCATCCTTACAATTTCCTGTAAGGCAGCCAATTTGCATTTCGCCATCCCCGATGGTTTTTTCAGCAAAATCAGAGTCTAATACTTCTCCAGATTGATTGATTAAAAGACCTCTTTTCCAAAGTCCAGTAATGATAGTTCCATTAGCTTTTGTTAATTTTCCTGTACCTTCTGGCATTCTTTCTTCCCACCAGCCTTCATATACATCTCCATCAGCATAGCTACATTTTCCATAGCCATGAAATTGTCCTTCTTTGAAACTACCCTTATATACAGACCCACTCTTAAATTGATAAGAGCCTATGCCATTAACACAATCGCCATCTATACACTGTGCAGATAACAAGAATGGAATTAGGATAAAAATAGAAACAGGTAAAATAAAACTGTTACGCCACATCATAACAAATAAGTTTTTAGTTTTCTCAATGTCAAGTTTAAAAGTAGTCAACGGAACAACCAAAAAATACATGGATTCCGATGGACGTCGTAGATAATAATCCAAAATAAATAAAAAAACGTTATATAAGACGCTTTAAGTATATCAACTCTGTTTCATTATCCATCTAATCTATGTAATTAAAACAACAATTATTACCCATTAGCTTTCTATTAACAATAATAATAGGGTAACTTATGGCACTGGGTTAAGGGATGATTATTAAAGTGGGAGGAAAACCAATAAAATATTGTGTTTTAATTGTAATACTCTAAATAAGGCAATTAATATACCAAACTAAGTTAATAATAGTGACAATGTGATAAAACACATTATTTTTAATAACTATGTGACGAATTGAGCACTTATTTAATACCAATTTAAATTTATAAAGTCGCATTGGATTTGCTTAAGAATTTGAGTGAGTACTAGGCAAAAAACGCAGACATAGCCGTAGCTATGGCGAATATTTGTAACGACATAATCGCTTAAATTCTTGGAATTATATGCGACATTTATGACTTAAATTGGTACAAGTTAACTTTTTGAAAAAAAGTATCAAGTTTAAGCATCTGTTAGGGAAGTAATTTTCAGAATAAAAATAGTCGCTTTTTTGATTAGACGAGGTACAAAAAATGAAAATCGAAGGTTTATTAATTCCTAAGATTAAAGTATGCAAAATAGTGAGATTATCATTTTGATATCAAGGCAAAAAATCTTTACATAGCTATAGCTATAGCTATGCAAAGATTTTTTAAGGTATAAAGGAGGAATAAGAATCCGTCAGATACCTACTTTATTAATTATTCCCTAGACAAGCTCTAAGTGATTATTTAGTCCACCGGTTAGTGTTAACCATTGCTTTTGGATAATCTGATCCTAGAATGAATTTGAGTTCTTCCTGTTCTTTTTTAGACAGTATGTCTGGTGTATGGATTTTATCTTTGGGCATATTATTTAACTCTGGGATCCAATGCTTTACATATTCTCCATTAGGATCATGTCTTCTTGCCTGTGAGATAATATTAAAGTATCTGTCTTCTCTAGGATCACTTCCTACACCTGCTGTATAATTCCAATTACCCCAATTACTACAAGAATCGTAATCTATTAGCATGGATTCAAAATATTCTGCACCTATCTGCCAATTTACTTTTAGATCCTTCACTAAAAAACTTGCTACATTCTGTCTACCTCTATTTGACATGAAGCCAGTCTGATTAATTTCCTTCATATTGGCATCTATGAATGGAATGCCAGTTCTACCCTCTTTCCATAGATTGAAAAGGCTCATTTCGTTATTCAAATGTTGCTGAGATTCTCTTTTTATTCCTCCTTTTTTAAATATGGCATTTCCATGTTTTTTACCCATCAAGCGGAAGAAATCCCTCCACATGAGCTCAAAGAACAGCCAATAAGTAGAATCATTCGCTCCGTGTTCTGCTTCGTATTTTTTTATTTCTGAAAATATCTTTTTAGGAGAAAGGCATCCTTGGGAAAGCCAAGGAGAAAATTTGGAAGAATAAGACTCTCCTAATAACCCATTTCTCGTTTCTTTATAATTTCTAATATTCTGCGTTTCCCAAATATAATTATTTAACCTTTTGAGTCCTTCTGTCTCTCCTCCTTTGAAATGAATGGCTGCTCTAGCATCTCCTTGAAATTCTTCGTATCCCAAATCCTCTAAAGAAGGAATATCGCCTAAATCCAAATCCAAATCCAAGCTGTACTTCTTGATACCTTCAGGCAAAGGTAATGGATCTCTAATGAAGACAAATTTTTCCACTTCTTTTCTAAAATGAGAAAAAATATCTGGTGTATGGCTAATAGGAAAAGGTAAATCTTGTGTATAATATA
>JBNMOV010000308.1:0-6071 GCA_051275765.1 Maribacter sp.
TCGCACTGTAAATCATTTTTATGATTATGATGGTAGATACGATCCTTTGGATTTTAGAAAACCGAATTATATTTATGATACGACTATTCCTAGGACTCAAAAATCGAAATTATCAAAAAATTCACCTGTTTTGAGTGCAGCAGCTATTTGGCAAACATTTAATACCATTCAAAATGTAGAACGTCCTACTTCTCAAGGCAACTGGGAAGTCTTTAATTCTGATAAGAAAATTGCTTGGAAAACTGGGACTAGTTTTGGTTTTAGAGATGCTTGGGCTGTAGGTGTTACACCAAAATATGCAGTAGGTGTTTGGGTTGGAAATGCAGATGGCGAAGGTCGTCCAGGACTCGTGGGCGTTCATGCTGCTGCTCCAATTTTATTTGATATTTATGACTTTTTGCCTGATGGTGGCTGGTTCGATAAACCAGAGGATGAAATGACAGATATCGTCGTTTGTAGAAAAAGTGGTCATGTAGCTTTAAAACTATGCGAAACTACAGATACTTTACGATTACCTAAAAATGGGATTCGTACCAAAGGCTGTCCTTATCATCAAAGCATTACATTAGATAAAGCAGGAAATCGAGTGAATGCATCCTGTGTATCTCCTCATGAAATGGAAATTCGACCTTGGTTTGTATTGCCACCATTAGAGGAATATTATTATCAATCCAAAAACCCTTCTTATTCTAAATTACTACCATTGCGAGAAGATTGTCAACAAGATTGGAATCAAAAATACTCGCCTATGCAGATGATTTATCCTAAATATGCGGCTAAGATTTATATCCCCATAGATTACGATGGCAAAAAAAGTAAAACAATTTTCAAAGCTACACATCGAGATGAAAACGCTATCCTATATTGGCATATCGATAATGAATATATTGGTCAAACAGAAACTTTTCATAGTATAGAACTCGATCCACCTAAAGGAAAGCATTTATTGACTTTAGTCGATCAAGAAGGAAATCAATTACAACAGGAATTTGAAATATTAAACAGTGACTAGTATTTAGTTCTTTTATTACTTCTGCTTTGAGATCGTAATATTAAAAACTGATTTTTTATCTAATCATTTAAAGTCAGAAGCTACTATTTACTGAGAAAAAACAGCTTAGGAACTTATCCTTTAGTAAAATTGTAATATATTTGCGACGAATAAAGATAGTGCTATAGCTCAGCTGGTTTAGAGCGCTACCTTGACAGGGTAGAGGTCATCGGTTCGAACCCGATTAGCGCTACAAAAAAGCTCTCAGATTTCTGAGGGCTTTTTGTGTTTTAGAACTTGTTTAAATTTATTCATTACTAATGTTATCTTTAATACTTTATAGCCAAAATCTAGTAAAATGAGGTCTTTCATATCTATTGTTATTTTCTTTTATCTATCCGTTTTTAATTTATCTGCTCAAACTATCCTTCTTTCTGAAGATTTCGAAGGAGATAATTTTCCTATTGATTGGTCACAAAATACCAATGCGAGTGATGGAGGATGGATACTAGGTACGAATGGCGAATTAGAAAGTGAGTATTGGACGATTGCTGCTCATGGAAATATTATTGCTACGAATGATGATGCCTGTGATTGTGACAAAAGCATGGATTACCTCATTACTCCTCCATTAGATTTATCTAGTTCATCAGCCATTTTACAATTCCAAAATTATTATGATGGTGGGAGTATGTTTGGAGGAACAGAAGTCGCTACACTTGAATATTCTCTTGATAATGGTGCTACATGGATTGTATTAGAAGAAATTATAGGGACGGAAAATGATGCTTGGGATGAACAAAATATTGACCTCAGTTCATTGACAGGAAATAGTAATGTTCTATTAGCTTTCCATTATCATGATGATAATGAATGGCTTTTTGGTTGGGCGATAGATGATGTACTCATTTTTGAACCAGAAGGATTAGATCTAGGGCTTTATTCATTAGATGTGGCTACCTCGATTGATGTTCCTAGTTCTACTCCCATTACAGGAATAGTTAGTAATAATGGATTGGAAGAAATCACTTCATTTGATCTTTCTTGGAGTATAGGAGGTGATATTTATACGACTAATTATACTGGATTATCTATAGCATCTTTAGGAACATATAACTTTACTCATCCAGACATGATGGATATTGCACAGTCTGGGTTTTACGAACTAGAAGTCAATATCAGTAATATCAATGGAATGGAAAGTGATCTCAACGATTCCAATAATTCCATTATCCAAAATATTCAAGCATTGGAATATGGTACATTGCAAGATGGCGAGTTCGCAAGGGAATATATTTATTATCATCCTAGTACAGCACCAGAAAATTGTCCTTTAGTTTTTGTTTGTCATGGTTATACAGGAACAGCACAGGGAATCATGGATTATTCCCAATTCAATGACTTAGCGGATGAATTTGGTTTTGCTGTTTGTTATCCACAAGGAATTGAAGATTCTTTTGGAAATACATTTTTTAATGTAGGCTACGATTTTCAAAATAATGAAACAGTAGATGATGTTTCATACCTCCAGAACCTAACTGCTCATCTTCAAGGCAATTATTCTTTGAGTACCAATGATATTTTCTGTACAGGTTTATCCAATGGAGGCGATTTTGCCTATATGTTGGCTTGTCAAGCATCAGAAACTTTCAAGGCAGTTGCTCCAGTGGCAGGAATGATTCTCCAAGACATCATGGACGATTGTAATCCAACGAGGGAAGTATCTATTTTTGAAATTCATGGTACTGATGATGATGTTACTTACTTTGAAGGCGATCCAAATAATGTGGATGAATGGGGAGCTTATCCTAGTATTCCTGCTACGATTGATTTTTGGAAGAATCTATATGCACTGGATGATAATAACAACGAAGAATTACCAAACACTGCTCCTAATGATGGCAGTACTGTCACTTCTGATAAATATACCAATGAACAAAGCTGTACACAAGTTTGGCTATATACAGTAAATGGTGGCGGACATGATTGGCCTGGAGCTTGGGGAAATATGGATATATCAGCGAGTAGAGAAGTATGGAATTTCTTCGACCAACTTTGTGATTCGAGTGTAGGTTTAGAAGAATTACCTGTTTCTACAGATAGGAAATTAGTACGAATAGTCGATCTTCTTGGTAGAGAAGTGACAGAAAAGGAGAATACTGTTTTGTTATATCAATTTTCTGATGGTTCTGTGGAGAAGCGGGTTATTTTGAGGTAGGATAATATCAATTCATATCTAAATAATAAAAAGTCATCTACATAATATTATGTAGATGACTTTTTTGCTTTCAGGTATAACCTGAATTCTTATGATAAATAAAAAAAATTAAAGTCTTACAACTTTTCCACTACTAAGCTTCCAATAGAATAACCTGCGCCAAAAGAACAAATCATACCATATTCGCCTTTCTTGAAATCCTCTTGATGTCTATGAAAAGTTACGAGAGAACCCGCTGATGCAGTATTAGCAAATTCGTTCAGAATAATCGGAGCTTCTTCCTCTGTAGCTTGGCGATCTAAAAGTAATTTGCAGATATATTTATTCATATTGATATTGGCTTGATGTAGCCACCATCTCTTAATTTTATTGCGAGGAATGCTCAGACTAGCAATATGGTTTGACATATGCTTAGCAGCCATTGGGCAAACTTCTTTAAAAACAACACGCCCTTTCTGATAGAAATGTTGATCTGCATCTAATAAGCTAGAATCATTGGCATTAATAAAATGACCAAAATTAGATCTAATATTATTAGAGAATTGAGTGAATGATTTGGTACTTATTACTTTGAATGCATGTTCAGAAGTACAACTTTCTTCATTTTCCATAATTGTAGCTACCGCTACATCTCCAAAAATAAAATGACTATCTCTATCCTTAAAATTGATTTGGGGAGACATTAACTCTGGACTAATAACGAGGACACATTTAGCAGTTTCTGCCTTTATCATTTCGTATGCACGCTGCAAAGAAAATGTAGCCGCAGAGCATGCAACTAACATATCAAAGCCAAAACCTTCGATTCCTAATGCAGTTTGAACTTCGATTGCAATAGCTGGATAAGAGCGTTGAGTATATGCACAAGAGACAATTACAGCATCGATATCCTTAGCCGTTTTATTAGCTTTTTTCATAGCATCTTTGGCAGCATAGATAGCTACCTCTGCTTGGTCGGATAGTTCATCTTCATCCCTTTTGGGAATGACAGGATACATTCGATCCAAATCCAATATACCTTCCTTTTTATAAATGTATCTCTGCTCTATTCCAGAAGCCTTTTTGATGAATTCTGCTGAAGAATAAGACTTAGCTTTTATATCTCCAGCTTCTATCTCATCAGAATATTCCTCATTGTGGCGATCTACATGATGATTGTAGGAATCGACAAGTTCTTCATTGGTTAGGACGAATTCGGGAGTCCATAATCCTGTTCCACTAATTACCACTGAATTAGACATAATAGAAAAAAGTTATTAAATACGATTGGTTGGTTTCGCAAAAGTAGAATAAAGTTTTCCTTATAGTAACGAAGAAGAAGTTTTTGTCTGAGGATAGAAATTGTACTTTTTTTAACTTTCAAATTCCTCTGATTATAATCGTTTGTTAATCAGCTAGTTTCGTCTTTTATTATTACGTTAGATTTGCTTTTTCAAAATGTTAAAGTTTCGAACCTTGATTAAACTTAATGATTAATACAGTTTTTTATGACACAAAAAAATCTTTAAACGACAAATTAAATACAAAATAATACTAGATTTGCATCTTTAGCGAAAATTCACTAAGAGTTATAAGTTCATTAGTTTTCTATATTATTTTGTAATGCAATATTTAATTTTTCGCTACATTTATTTTATAGCTCTGTGGTTTTATATTTTCATTGGAATCAAAACTATTCGCTGCCTTTCTAATCACAGATTACGCAACGCAGAATCGTAACATTCAATAGACTTTATTACGAATAGTAGATTTATTAGTAAGGAAAATTACAGAAAAGCGAATCCTGTTTTGTTGTATCAGTCTTATGATGGTTCTCTGGAGAAACGGGTGATTTTGAGGTAGGAATTGAACGACGATATCTCACAAACTGTGTATTAAAATAGCTTTGGCATTAAATTACCAAAGCTATTTTAATAATAATGATTTTTCAAAATTAATATCTAGAATAAATTCCTCTTCCATAGTCAAGCATACTATCCTTTTTTATATCTATGTACTTTCCATTTCTAACTATATACTTTTCTCTAAAAGTCCAATCTCCATCACTATATACTTCTACTCCTTCTGTTTCTATTGTTGTTGTTTTCATTTTGAGATTCCTTTCATCTATAATAATTATCATCTCCCCTACTCCACCTCCAAAAACAAATACCCCGCTTTTTCCGATCCCCAAACTTGCTTACCATCCTCACTAAAATCTTGACCCCAGCTTTCTATCATACCTTCTTTCATTTCCACTAGAGATGTAGCATAAGCCGCACCTCTCATTGTACTTTTGCAAGATGTTTCTCCTGTAGAACCTTTGTAATGATTTTTGGCTAGACGTTTGAGGATGACTTCGCAGCCTTCTCTTATTTTTAATTGTTCTGGTTTGAGACCATCCCACTTTCTGGAATCCTTCCATCCCATCACCCACCTTTCTTCTTGAGGTAATTTATAAATAGCAATCACGTATTCGCCTTGATCATTCACAGATAATTTATACACTCTTTGGCGATAAGGTTTCATTTGATTTTCAGTGACAGATTGTTCTACATATAGCCATTTTGCATCTGTTCTATTTTTCCAGATGGGATACATATGAAGTGTGATATCGTAGTAAGTTTCATCTTCTGCTGACTGCTTGGAGCTATCGAATGTTCCTTGCATCAATTGATACAATTCTTCTAAGTGGTTGCCCTTTTTTTGTTGAACAGCAGCTTTAGGAGATTTGCATGAAAATGCTAGAAAAACTAAGGATAGTAGAATGGTATATTTCATCTTGTTCCAATATTTATTGAGAACAAAGATATTTAATATTTATCAACTCTAACATTTCACTCCTTCTCTACTCACCAATAACTTCTTCCATCCAAAGTCCTC
>JBNMOV010000309.1:0-6070 GCA_051275765.1 Maribacter sp.
TATTTTGTTTAGGATTTACAAGATTTTGGAGCGTATAAAACGCTGTACAGCGGTGATTTTTCGTTCTTTTCATCAAGGAAAAGGACAAAGAACACTTTTGCTCCCCTAAGCAAAAATGCAGGGAATTTTTGCTTAAAAGAGCATAGAATTTTGAGCGACCTAATAATTAAACTATTAAAAAAAATAGGATGATAGCTACAGCTGTCATCCTATTTTTTTGTTATAAAAAGTTTGAATACCTGGATTATTTCTAATGGTAATATTATCAGATAATCTTATTCATGCCTTAAGTTGTAATCAATGATATATGAAACAGATGATTCAATTAGCATATGAAGTAAGAATAGCTAAGTTGGAACTAGTCAAATGACAAGATTTATAGACGATATTTTCCATTATAAGTCCAATTACTAGAAGCATCTAAATTAGGCACATAAGTAATGCTATTCAAGGCTTCTGTATCACCATAAAAAACATTAAAATCTACATCGCCTTCAATACCATCCATTCTACCTTTATTTCCATATTGCCAGAAAGTCCAATCCTGAGTGAAAGGCATCTCTGGAGCTTTTGTATTATAACGAGCGATCCAAACGATATAATCATCAAAGTTGTTCTTGATGTATAAATTATATAATTTTTGGTTGGTATAGATGATAGGCTTGATTTGGTAGTTTTGTTCTACTTCGTTTAGCCATACTTGTAAGTCAGCGATTAATTCTATTCTGTTCTTTTTTCCTGTTTGTTCAAAATCAAGCACAGGAGGTAAGTCGCCTTTAGATATTTCTACCGCTTCTAGGAAGTTTTCAGCTTGCAATATCGGTTCTACAGAAGGTGTATAAAAGTGGTAAGCTCCTCTTTTGATACCTACTCGTTTCATTTCTTCCCAATTATAGCAAAAAATACTATCTCGATAAGTTTGTCCTTCAGTAGCCTTTACAAATGCAAATTCGACATCTTGCTGAGCTACAGTATTCCAGTCTATTTCCTTTTGATAATGTGAAACGTCAATGCCATGTACCTCAAATTCATTCATACGTTCTGTTACATTCGAACATGAATTCCATGATACCAATGAAATGAACAAAAACAAGATAAGAGCAATATGATTAGGTTTATTCGGCATATAAGATGTACAATATTTGGTTATAAATTGTAAGCTTAAATAGTGCAATGCTGATTTTGTACCAATTTTATTCTTTAACGCGATTACAGACAATAATGTTATTTCCTCAACAAGAATAAAACCAAAATTAATCATTTATAGCAATAGTTGCCATTCGTTGTTCATTGTTGATAAGGGAATTAGCGAACATTTATTTAAAAAAGCCCTGTAATACAAGGTATTACAGGGCTTTTTTAAATAAATGTTAAACTTTCAAAAATTAGTGACCAATAGCGTATTTATAGAAATACGTCGGCTATTTGTCATCTCCAAAGAAAGCAAGTATCTTATCAGCTAATTCTAATCCAATATTGCTTTGGGCTTGTAGCGTAGATGCTCCGATGTGTGGAGTAAGGGAAATTCTACTATTTTCAAGCATTTCTTTCCTTGGTGTAGGCTCTCCTACGAATACATCGATTCCAGCTCCAGCAATCTTTCCACTTTCGATTCCTGCCAATAAAGCATCCTCGTCGATTACACCACCTCTAGAGGTATTGATTAATCTTACGCCATCCTTCATTTTAGCGATTTCCTCAGTTCCCAGAATATTTCCTCCAGGTACGTGAACTGTAATGAAATCAGCTTTAGCTAGCATATCGTCCATTTCTACTGTTCTAATATTGACAGTAAACATAGATTCTTGATCTGGTGCTTCCAATGAAATAGCTGCTCCTTCAGAATATGGATCAACTGGTAATATTCTCATTCCTAAACCTAAGGCGATACGAGCGACTTCTTGTCCGATTCTTCCAAAACCAATGATTCCTATGGTTCTGCCCCTAAGTTGCATTCCTTTGGAATATGATTTTTTCAATGACTTGAATTCGCTTTCTCCTTTGGCTGGCATATTTCGATTAGAATCGAAAAGGTAACGAGACAAAGAGAAAATGTGTGCAAAAGTTAATTCTGCTACAGACTGTGATGAAGCAGCAGGCGTATTGATAACCTCTCTTCCTATGCTTCTCGCATATTCGTGATCTATATTATCAATTCCTACACCAGCACGAGCAATGATTTTCAAATTAGGACAAGCATCGATCAAATCCTTACGCACTTTGGTGGCACTTCTGATGATGATGACATCATAATCATTCAATTTTGTCATCAATTCATCCTGAGGAATTTTGTTGGTGTCAACTTCATATCCTGCTTCTTCCAAAAGCAATTTTCCATCTGCATGGATTCCGTCATTAGCTAATATTCGTATCATATGTATATAGATATTGAGATTTTAAGATATCGAAATTTTAAGATGAATATTGGAAGACTCCTTTATTCCTTTCAATATTTCGATGCAAAAGTAGTGTACAACATTGGAAAATGCGAAGATTATCGTTCCTATTTTTTTATTTAATTCATTGAAAAGCAATTACTTTTACAATGGGATTACCTTTGGAACATAAATATGGAATACATGAAATTAATTTCTATTAATCAATACGGCATATTATTCGGAATTATTCTTTTTGTTACAGTATTCATTTGTAGCTGCTCCTTTTTTTCCGAAGGAAAATACGCTGCGGATTTAGATGCTCAGATGAAAGTAACTGTGGAATATCAGAAAAATGATAGTATTCCAGAATTTAGGCAAATCATCAGTTTGTCAAAAGATAATTATTCGACTACTTTAGATGCGAATACAAGAGTACGACCTTTTAGTATATACAAAGATTCATTGCCGATTAAGGGAAAAGAAATAGCGATGATTTTTATTTATGATTTATATCTAGGTTGGGTTATTCTAGATTATGAAACCTTAGATATTTATAAGGACTTTTCAGAAATGCCAAAAGAACAGGCTTTATTGACGAAGCTGCGGATGATGGAAAATCCTGTTTTGGAATTTGATGGAGATGGATTTGAAGAATAGGTAAAATATATTAATGAATCAGCTTTAATTTTTTTAGCATCAACGACGCATCAATTTCAGACAGTTATTTGACAGGTAAAGGTTTGAATTGTCGGAATGATACAATTAGTCCATAGATTGATTGTGATAGACTTTGTTTAAATTTGTATATACTATAGACTAGAATATGAAATATACCCAATTAAAAGATAGCCACGATCGTATCATTAATTATATGCGATTAGCCGTAACAGATCGTTGTAATCTGAGATGTTTCTATTGCATGCCGGAAGAAGGAATCAAGTTTTTGGAACGAAAGAATATCCTGAGTTTTGATGAAATGTCTAGACTCATTCATATCCTACATCCAATGGGAGTAGATAAAATCCGCATCACAGGTGGCGAACCATTTGCAAGAAAGGGCTTGATTCCATTTTTAAAGGAAATCAAAAAAGAGGTCAATCTAAAATCTCTATCCATTACGACCAATGCTACATTGACTCAACATTTTATGGATGATATTCCTCATCTATTTGATACTATAAATATAAGTTTGGATTCCTTAGACAAGGGACGGTTTTTTGATATTACCAGACGGGATATGTATGATACCGTTATGGAAAATATTGAAGCACTCATTGCTACTGGTATTAATGTAAAAATAAATGCAGTGGTGATGTCTAATAAGAATATTGAGGATATTCTTCCTTTCGTAGAATGGACGAAGAATAAGAATATCGAAATGAGATTCATAGAGGAAATGCCTTTTAATGGAACAAGAGATTCTGAAGAATTATCGAATTGGAATCATAAGGACATTCTTAAACACATACAATCCGAATTCAAGGATATTGAAAAATTACCTGCTTTACCTTCTTCCACATCCATGATGTTTCAAGTAAAAGGATTTAAAGGTAAATTTGGAATTATTCCTGCATTTTCTAGGACATTTTGTGGAACTTGTAATAGGATTAGAATTACTGCAAAAGGCGATTTGAGAACTTGCCTTTATTCATCTAAAGGGACAGATTTATTATCTCCTATGAGAAATGATTTTACAGATGAACAGATAAGCGAAATCATACTAAAATCTATTATGAATAAGGAAAAAGATGGTTTCGAAGCAGCAAAACAACGGAATGGTTTTATTCCAATTTATGAATCGATGACAACTATAGGAGGATGATTACAGTAGCAGAGGCGGATAAATTCATATCAGATAATATATTTAAAGTTTCATCAGAAAAAATACTCTTCTCTTCTTCATTAGGTCGAATATTGGATGAGGATATTGTAGCAGATAGAGATTTTCCTCCTTTCGATAGAGTAACGATGGATGGAATAGCGATTAATTATATCTCATTTTCCAAAGGCGTGAAAGGATATCCAATAGAAGGAATTGTTCCAGCGGGTTCTCCTCTTATTGAATTGAAAAATATAGACTCCTGCCTTGAAGTCATGACAGGTGCGATTCTTCCAACTCATACTGATATGGTTATTCAGTATGAAAAAATAGATATTAAAGATGGTATTGCTACCATAAATCCAACGACTGATTTTAAACAAGGAGCAAGTATCCATAAAAAAGGAAGAGATTGCTCCTCGGAAACTTTACTCATTCCAAAAGGCAGTAAAATAACGGCAGTAGAAATATCGATTTTGGCTACAGTAGGAAAGCCAGAAGTACGTGTAAAATCCCTTCCTAAAATAGCGGTTATCGCTACAGGAGACGAATTAGTGGAAGTCAATGAAGTTCCACTTTTACATCAAATTCGTTCTTCCAATGTTCATATGCTCCAAGCTAGATTAACTGAAATGGGATTGGATAGTACGATATTTCATTTGAAGGATGATAAGGATATACTTCAACAGAAAATTGAAAGTATTTTATTAGAATTTGATGTATTGGTATTGAGTGGAGGTGTTTCTAAAGGGAAATTCGATTTTGTACCAGAGGTATTAAATGAATTAGGTGTCCAGAAAATATTTCATAAAATAAGACAGAAACCAGGGAAACCATTTTGGTTTGGTAAAAAGGAAAATACTTTTGTTTTTGCTTTGCCAGGAAATCCCATATCTTCGTTTATGTGCCTGAATCGTTATTTCAAAACATGGTTTCAACAAAGCATGAAATTGCCTAAGAAAACATATTTTGCAAAATTGGCAGCTGATTATTCTTTTAATAAAAATTTGACTTATTTCTTACAAGTAAGTACATCATTAAATGAAAAAGGACAGCTAGAAGTAACGCCTAATCAAGGAAATGGCTCAGGAGATTTGGCTAATTTTATTCATTCAGATGGATTCTTAGAATTACCAATGAATCAAAATGATTTTAAAAAAGGAGATGTTTTATCATATCATCCCTTTAAAACGATATAAGAAATGTCAGAACAAAAGTTCACTCATCTTAAATCAGATGGTCAAGTAAATATGGTGGATGTAGGAGACAAAATAATTACTAAAAGAACTGCTAAAGCAAGAGCTTTGGTACAAGTTTCTGATGAAGTATTGGCTTGCTTTACTAATAATGATTTACAAACGAAAAAAGGACCTGTTTTTCAAACAGCGATTATTGCTGGAATTATGGGCTCTAAAAAAACGAGCGAACTCATTCCTTTATGTCATCCAATAGGATTGAATAAATGTGATTTAAATATTAGAATTAATGATGAAAATGAAATTGAGATCATAGGGGAGACGAGTATTAATTCTAAAACGGGAGTAGAAATGGAAGCGATGACAGCCGTTTCTGTAGCAGCTTTGACGATTTATGATATGTGCAAATCATTTGGTCATGACATCGTGATAAAAGATATTAGATTATTAGAAAAAAGAGGTGGTAAATCAGACTTTAATATCTAATTACTGAGTATAGGACAAAACGTAGATCTCCGCCTTGTCAGGTGTTTGTTCACCTGACAAATGCCCTAGTGGACTAACTCATAAATTCCGATATGCCCAAGATTTGTACTTATCAGCTTCTGTGTCGTTCCAAAAATACTCATTACGCTAGGGCGTAACTCCGTTTTTTGTGCCTAACAGAAACTAATAAT
>JBNMOV010000310.1:0-6065 GCA_051275765.1 Maribacter sp.
TTAAAAGCAGGCAAGCATTTTTGGATGAATTTCATCAGATCATTACGAAACATAAGAATAAACAGATTGTCATTTTTATGCATCATCCACTATTTTCAAATGGAAGTCATGGAGGGTTTTTCTCAGCGAAACAACATCTATTTCCAATAACCGCTGTTAAAAAGAACGCATATATTCCTTTACCTGGTTTAGGATCTATCGCTCCTTCATATCGTGCTTTGATTGGTGCAAAACAAGACATTGTACATACGCATTATAAGGAATTAAAAAATGAATTATTGCTAGCAACCAAACATGCCAAAAATGTAATTTTTGCATCTGGTCATGAACATGGATTACAATATACAAAGGATAAGCAACATCATTTTGTAGTCAGTGGAGCAGGAAGTAAGACTAGTTTTATGAAAACGGGGAATGGAGCTGATTTTGTCGCTTCCAAATTGGGTTATTCAAAAGTGTATTATTATGAAAGCAAGGAAGTTTGGTTAGAATTCATAGCTGTAGAAAATAATACGGCAAAGGTGATTTTTAGAAAGAAAATCATAGATGCACCAGCAGGAACAGAAGAAAATGAACACGATCATGAACATCCAGAAATAACTCAAGATAGTTTTCGCATGGCTGTAAATGCAGATTACGATAAAGGAAGTAAATTCAAAAAAGTAATCATGGGAAGTCATTACCGTGAATTATGGGGAACAGAAGTTACCGCAAGAATTATTAATTTAGACACAGAAAAAGGTGGTTTGATTCCTATCAAAAAAGGAGGAGGAACGATGTCCAACTCTTTGAGAATGGAAACCAAAGAGGGCAAGCAATATGTCCTTCGTTCTATTGATAAATACTTAGAAAAAGCATTGCCAGAAGATTTTAGGAATATTAGTTCGATTAAATCAGTCATCAAGGATCAAACCTCTACTATGCATCCATTTTCTGCGATGGTTTTACCTTCGATGGCAGAAGCAGCAGGTATTTATTATCATAAGCCAGAGTTGGTTTATTTACCTCATCAAAAAGGTTTAGGTGCCTATAATGATTTATTTGAAGAAGGCTTATACCTTTTAGAAGGACGAGCCACTGGTGATCGGTCTGATTTGGATAATGTGGGCAACAGTAAAAATACAATGGGCTATACTGATGTCGTGAAAAACCTAAATAAAAGTACTATGCATGTCATCGATCAGGAATGGGTATTGAGATCTCGTCTGTTTGATACCTTTATTCATGACTGGGATAGACATGATGATAATTGGAGATGGGCGAGTTTTGAAGAAGGAGATAAAATCATTTATCGCCCTATTCCTAGGGATAGAGATCAGACTTTCTTCGAAATAAACGGTCTAATTCCAGGGTTTGCTTCATTATTCGTGAGGCGTTTAAGACCATTCAGAGAAAATATCAGAGATGTAAAAGGATTCAATTTCAATGGAAGAAATTTTGATCGCTATTACCTCAATGATTTGGATAGATCAGAATGGATGGCAGCGATAGAAGACTTGAAAAAGAGAATGACGGATGAGGTAATTGAAGATGCATTTGAAGTATGGCCAACAGAAATACAAGCCAAAAATGCAGCATCTACCATTGTTACATTAAAAGTCAGAAGAGAACGATTGGATATTTTTGCAATGAAACTCTATGATTTTATTGCAAAGGAAGTCGATGTAAGAGGAACGAATAAAAAAGAATTATTTGAAATAGAACATTTAGAAAATGGAAATGTACATGTTCGTGCATATGTTTCTAATAAAGCGGGAGATAAGAAAGAGAAATATTTTGATCGAATTTTCCTTAAAAAAGAAACTAAGGAAGTCAGAATATTTGCCTTGGATGGAAAAGATCATTTCAGAGTGATGGGAGATGCGAAGAAAAAGATTCGAGTTCGAATTATTGGTGGTCAAGGAGCAGATGATTTGATTGACAATTCTAAAGGAAAGAAAACCATCGCACATGATGATAAGGATGGAATGACGATAGCAGGAACAGGTTCTATCAAAGATAAAAGGAATAATAGCTTACATAATAATAGCTACGATAGAGTTGGATTCAAATATAATTCAAGAATGCCAGCTATCCTTTTTGGTTATAATGCAGATGATAGAGTTTGGATAGGTGCTGGTTTGACACTCACGAAGCAAGGATTCAGAAAATCACCTTATAAGAGTAAGCAAAAATTTGCTGTTCGAACAGCACCAGGATCTAGAGGAACATTCAGTATAAATTATGAAGGTGATTTTATTGAGAAGGTAGGGAAACTTGATTTATTACTTAAAGGAGATTTCGAGAATCCAGCATATATGAATTATTTTGGAGCTACGAATAATATTGATTTGCCAGATTCAGAATTAACGAATAAAGCTGTTCGTAATTATTGGATAAGGATGAGATCCTATAAAGTAGCCACTTTATTAAAGAAAAGATTTGGTGCAGATAAATTTGATATCAAGTTTGGTCCTACGATTCAAAATATAGAACTTGAAAATATATCTGGAAGAATATTGGATGAGTTAGAAGAGTTTGATGAAGATGATTTTGAACCTAAAATTTTTGCTGGATTAATGGCCAGTTTCAATATCAATACTGTAGATAAGGAATCTAATCCTAAACATGGTATTCGCCTTCATATTGGTACAGAGCAACGTTTTGGCTTGAACGCTGAACAGAATAAATCTGGACTAGCAGAAGCCTCCGTTACGAATTACCTTACTTTTGGAACTAAAGTACAATTGACGATAGCTAACCGTTTAGGAGGAGCATTCTCTTGGGGAGATGCAGAATTTTACCAGAATCCTACCTTAGGAAATAGTAACTATCTAAGAGGACACAGAAATCAAAGATTTAATGGAGAATCCATATTTTATAATAATTTAGATTTGAGAATTAAATTATTTTCTTGGAGTAATAAAATACTGCCTATGGATATCGGATTATTAGGAGGATTTGATGTAGCTAAAGTTTGGTCAGAAAACAGTCCTGCTGATCAGTTTCGTAAAACTTATACAGCTGGATTATGGATAAGTCCTGTTTCGTCCTTCATCATAAACCCGCATGTTTCTTTTTCTGATGAAAAACCTATGTTTACGTTTAGTCTTGGATTTAATTTTTAATTTTAAAATACTAGAGCTTATTCCAAAAAACTATTTTGGAATAAGCTCTAATTAAGTATATTAATGGTGTTTACAATTCTTTAAATAAAAAATTGAATTCGTTTTAAATTCAACTAATGTCGAAGAAGAAACTATAAATAGTCAGCTCTTATATTCTATGTATCAGCTATATTACTACGCATTATGGTGGATCTTATTTAATTTATTTCACTAATAGGATCTTCCTATATGGGATTCAATCATTCAGCATATTTGCAACTAGGAATATGGATTAAACCATCTAATAGAATGGAGAAATTACTAAAAGAAAAATCATTCTTTTATCTAGTGGACTAACTCAATAATGATGTAAAGAAATAATGTCCTTTTATTGACTACACTCCTCTCCTATTCCTTTCCTCCTTAATAAAAGACAGTTCCCTGCCCATTTCTCCAGTAACAGAACTATTTTCCTGTGCCCTTCTAATCAGATAAGGAATTACATCCTGCACTGTACCATAAGGAACATATTTGGCAGCATTGAAACCATTTTTGGCAAGGTTGAATGTGATATGATCACTCATACCATAAAGTTGACAGAAGTTGATATGTGCATGATCTCGTGGAATATTCAACTGTTCCATGATTTCTGCCTGTACATAACTACTGAATTCATTGTGTGTAGCATTGCAGGAAGAGATCGTTTCATGATTTTCTATACAATATTGCAAGGCAGAATTATAATCGTTATCTGTTGCATTCTTATCTTCTTGGATGGGTGACGGATAGCCTTTTTCCTTTGCCCTTGCTCGTTCTTTTTCCATGTAGGCACCTCGAACCAATTTAGCACCTATTATATAGCCATTATCAACTGCCTGCTGATGCGATTTTTTCAAATATTCTAGTCTATCATGACGATACATCTGATAAGTATTATAGACATAGACTTTACCTCTATTATACTTTTCCATCATCACATTCACCACATCGTCTATAGTATCCTGTATCCATGTTTCCTCTGCATCAAAAAATACGCCTACCTGCTTATTCGTAGCATGATCACATATAATATCTATTCTCTCCAAGGCTTTGTCCCATTCCTTCTGTTCTTGCGGGTTGAGTCCTTTTTTCTTTTGTATTTTTTCCAATAAGGCGAATCTTGCCAACCCTGTAACTTTAGCACTCACGATGGGTACACTCAAATTTGTAGAACCAAAGTCTATCGCCTTCAAAGTTTCTGACATCGTATTATTAAAATCAGCTTCAGACTCTTTCGCTTCTACTCCTACATCCAAGACTGTCAATACTTTATAGTCATATAATTTATTGATAGTTGCTTGTGTAGCAGGAAGCGATGTCCCTCCACAAAACTGTGCAAATATCGTTTTTTTGATGATAGATTCTGTAAAAGGTAATCCCCAGCTTAAAGCTTTCATTCCCAATTTAGAACCATAAGCAACCAACTTAGGCTTACTCATCATCTTAAAAAGCCAACCAGCTTTCTTCAGTTCAGCATCAGATTTATAATCGAATGCAGTTTTGATATCCCTAAAATTCACGACTAATTCTATATGTTTTTCTGACATTTTAATGATTAATGATTAATGATTCGAGTGATAAATGATTGACATAATTAATGGGTGTTTTAGATGAAAGTATTTATCTAATCTAGCATTCTAATACATTCCAAAAAATTATTGTTCACTATAGTCGTTAATAAAATATTCTCCATGCTTCCTCTGCCTGTTGATGCAACATCATCAAACCATTCATTGTTGCAGCTCCACGCTCTTCGCCTTGTTTCAAAAATAGTGTTTTCGAAGGATTATAAACCAAATCTAGCAAATAATGTTTCATGGAAATATGATTATAATCCAATTTAGGACAATTATCGATATTTGGATACATTCCTAGCGGTGTAGTATTTACAATCAACTGATGAAAAGTCAATATATCTGCATTCACATCATCATAGATTAATCGTCCTTCTTTCGCTGTTCTTGATACGAATTGATAGGCAATATTATGTTTAGATAATACATATTCTACTGCTTTGGATGCTCCGCCTGTTCCTAGTATTAATGCTTTTTGTACCTTATTTTTTCCTAATAATTCTAATAAAGAAGCTTCAAATCCAAAGGCATCTGTATTGTAACCAATTAATTTATTACCTACTTTTTTAATGGTATTTACAGCTCCTATTTTTGCTGCTGTTTCGTCTAATTCATCCAGATATGGAATGACTAATTGCTTATAAGGAATCGTTACATTCAGTCCAACTAAATCTGGTATGTCTTTCCATAATTTTGGAAAATCAGCTATATCAGGAATAGGATAAGCATCATATTGCCAAGCAGAAATTTGTTCTTTCTCAAATTTATCAGCGAAATACCCTGGAGAGAAAGAATGTGATAGTGGATATCCTATGAGTCCTAGTTTTGGCATTATGCAACATTTGTTAAGCGTTCATCCTCCTCTCCTCCCATTTTTTCCAATAAGAAAACTATCGCGAATCCAACTATCATTGCTACAATTGCATAAGGCAACAAAGCTTCATAACTAGTAACTTCTTGATAAGAAAAAGGAGTAGCGTTACTTTCTTTTAATACTTTGAATACTTCCGAATTTCGATCAAAAAATTCAAAGTCACCAGCAAGTTTATCAAATCGCTCCCCAGTTTCCTTATTCATATAAGATGTGACTTCTCTCCAAGGCCATATTTTATTCAATGAACCGATCATAAAACCAGTCAATAAAGCTAGTGTAGTATTTTTATAATTCTTGAATGTCCAAGAAAGTAATCGAGAAAAAGACATCAAACCAGTGAGACAACCCAATCCAAATACGAATGCTACGCCTAGGCTATCCACATCCATTTTTAGGGCATTTTTTACGGTAGGAATAATGTAGGTATACATTCCCATGAGTAATAAAATGAAACTGCCAGAAATCCCGGGCAATATCAAGGCTGAAATAGCT
>JBNMOV010000311.1:0-6035 GCA_051275765.1 Maribacter sp.
AAAAACGCTGTACAGCGGTGATTTTTGATTCTTTTCATCTAGGAAAAGAATAAGAAACACTTTTGTTACTAAACCAAAAACACAACGAAATTTTGATTAAAAAGCATAGGATTTTGAGTAACCTAATAAATAGACTACCCCTCTTGACTTGCTAATTTACTGCAACTCTTCGTTAAAAAGCCTCGTGATAGCTACGACTACCCCTGCGTTTTTACCTCGATTGACAATAAATCTCCTAAGTCAAATACGGGTAGTCTATTTATTACCTACTCTCTAAATTGGTATAATACGATATTCGTAGGTTGCAACTACGAATTTTAACATCAATCAATTCCAATTTTAAACAAATTCTAAGTCTGTATATATTTTCTACTAATTGTACGAATAAATTCTTTGGCTTGCTTCTTCTTTCCATTAGAAGTCCACTCATAATTACTGACGATATTCTCAATCATATAAATTTTTGCCTGTGCCATAGAATTAAAAGAATTCAATACAGCCATAGTTTCTTTATACACATTGTTATCCCCATCGAATAATTCATTGGTATAAAGCATCCTATCATTCAGTCCAAATGCACGATTCAAGTCCATGATTGGAGACAGTCCCAATCGATCAGAAATTTCCTTCCCTTTTTTAATGGTAAACAATGCCTCACTCTCAAGATCTATATCAATAACCTTCTCCATAAACTTAGGTTGGACGGGCTTTATTATTTTGACAGTTTCTTCCTTTTTTGGTGCAGGAGTAAGTGTTTTTATTATAGGTGTAGCTTTCTCCACTGACTTCTGTACTACTGGTGGGTTTGGTGCAGTTTCCTTTACGACTTCTTTTTCTTTCGCCACTGGTAATGGCTTAGGTTTTGGAGCAGCTATGATTACAGGCTTAGCTGCGATAACTACGGGCTTGAGTTTAGGTGTTGGAGTAGGTGCCACTACTTCTTTCTTAGGTTTTGGTGCAGGGTATGTTTTGGTCGGAGTAGGCTTAGGGCTAGGAATCGCGGTAGCTGCATTTACCTTATCCCAATAAAATATTTCATAATAATCCTTGACATAATTAAGCATAAGTTCTTTTTCTATAGGACTAATGTCTTCAGGGTCATTACTCATACCTATATGTAATCTGTTGATTTTTTCTAGTAGTATTTTTGCCTTATGGAAATTCATGCTTAAATTGATTTTATCTTTTTTTTGAAACTCTAGGAATGAGACAAAGATAAATGTACAAAAAATGAGTTAAGTCTTTTTGTAGATGTCAAGGCAAAAGGCAAAAAACGTAGGCAACGCAGAACGTTAACGAGGCTTTTTAACACAGACAGCTGCAAAAAGGATAACTCAAGATTGAATATTTATTTTTATCTCATTTCTTTATTACAATGCGTATTAATTCCTATTTTTAGGATTATATATGATTTGTTGCATTACTAATGCAACAAAAATACCATATATAAGTGAAAGATGTTAATAATAACATGCTTTCTATACTAGAAATTAATTAGTTTTTGGATTGTTGAGAATTCATAACTACTGAAAACTAAGCAATTGCTACTAGTGGTGGTCTAATAAGGGCTAGCGAATAAATAAATGTACAAATTTGACAAAATATTTTGGTGCTAGGCAAGGCAGCAAAACCGCTTTACGCCTTAGCGTAATAAGGATTTTGCTAACGCAGCATAATGCTAAAAGACAAAGGAAAAATGGACAATTTATTTATTTATTTAACATTCCTAAATACCTAGTTTTACACTAGGTACTAAAGTAAATGCCGCTAGGTATAACCATAAAATTGTATCAAATAGATGTTCTTAGAGCCGAGTTTTAAAGGTCAGCGTAGTGGATGGATCGAAGTGGTTTGTGGTTCCATGTTTTCAGGTAAGACAGAAGAGCTTATCCGTCGCCTAAAACGTGCCAAGATCGCTAATATGAAAGTAGGCATATTCAAACCTCGAATAGATACTAGATATGATGATGAAAAAGTAGTCTCACACGATTCCAATTTTATCATGTCCACTCCAGTAGATCAATCAATGGATATACTCCGCTATGCAGATAAATATAACGTCATAGGCATAGATGAAGCCCAATTCTTTGATGAACAATTAATCGAAGTTTGTCAGACATTAGCACTCAGAGGTAAGCGAATTATCATTGCAGGCTTAGATATGGATTTTAGAGGAGTACCTTTTGGTCCAATTCCCGGTATGTTAGCTGTAGCAGAATATATCACTAAAGTACATGCTATCTGTCCTCATTGTGGTAATTTAGCCACGCATTCTTATCGCCTAGCTGTAGATGAAGCCCAAGTATTAATAGGAGAAAAGGAGTCCTACGAACCTCGCTGTAGAACTTGCTACCAAATGGGGAATATACTAGATTTGAAAGTACCACAAGAAGAAGAAAAGAATAGATAGTTTGACTCACTTTTGTCACATTATAGATTTATTATAAAAGGCATCCTTTGAACAATTGTTTAAAGGATGCTTTTATATTATTGGCGTTGAAGTTAAATTCTCGTAAAGTAAGCTAGGGCGTAATAATATCTGGTATAGCATTACTTTTTCTATATTTCTCAGTTCCTTTTGTAGTTGGATAGTATATGGTTTTTGTATATAGATTGCAGTTGTGTTAGTTCTCCTCCTTATTTCTAATTTTTCATGATTACTTTCTACTTTAAGTTATTGTTAGATAAAGCTTTATGAATATATATTAATATTAGCACAATGATTTATTTTTTCTTGGAACTCACTATATTTAAGGTTTCAACTAAAGCCATATTAGCATATCATATTACTGCATTTTACGCTTTAGTAAGATGATAGATATAATGAATGAATTATCTTTCTCTCCTTAAATTTGGATGAAAACATTCTTTTAAAGATTTATCTTTGTCATTTTTAATGATTTTATTCTTAGGAGAAATACAAGTATAATGTTCAGATCCCATTTCATCCTACATTTATGATAGTAATGGAGACGACGTATATAATGCATCGGGAACAGTAAACGGATCTTCTACTATAGGAGGAATAAGTGTAAACGGCGTATTTGTAGCCAATGTAGGAATACTGAAAATAAATGATAATGGTACATATACCTTTATACCTGCAGCAAATTTTGCTGGTAATGCTATGATCGCTTATACCACATGTGATGATAATGCTACAACAGTAGTTTGTGACGATGTAACATTGGTTATCACGGCATTGGATGTAAACCGTGATTATGATGATGCTCCAGTACCCTACTGCATGGCACAGAGCAATTACTAATATAGATAATAACCAAGTATTGGACGGTAGTAGTAATGTATGGTTAGGAACAGGTACAGATTTTGAAACTGCAGACAATACAAGTTCTGCAGCAGATGGCGATAGTTTTGATGATGCAATGACCTTTGGTAATGGTGTTGGAGAGTTTCCTTTATCAGTTGCTCCGTTAGAAAAATTTGATGTAACAATAACATTGAACGGAGAGTAGGGAGGAGACGAAGTATTCTTCGGAATGTGGATTGATTGGAACAATGATGGTGCTTACGATGATTTCTACAATGGTTCAGGAATTACTAACAGTCCAGTAGATGTAACAGTAAGTTGTAGGAATTAGTGGTACGGAAGTCATCAATATTAGACTTCGTGCAGACGATAGCGGATTCACAATAGCAAATGCAGGCGGTTCAAGGACTAACGGAGAGGTGGAGGATTACCAAAGAACGGTTGTACTTCCTGCAGAGTTAGTATCTTTCGAAGGAACGTCAAGAGACCGTGGTGTACAGTTGGACTGGGTATCTGCTTCTGAAGAATATTTTGACAGATATGAAATAGAATGGAGTAATGACACTGAAAACTGGAGAACAATTGATGTAGTTTATGGTGCAGGTGGAATCAATACACAATATTACCAATTCCTACACGAAGAGGCGACTAAAGTAAATTACTACCGTTTGAAAATGGTAGACTTGGATGAGACGTATGAGTATTCTAATGTGATCAATGTGATATCTGATTGTTCAGCAATATCAGTATTAGTACTATATCCTAATCCAGTAATGGAAGTAAGAAGTGTGGTTTCTATTAAGGCCCTTTCTAATACAGAATTACTATTACCGATATATTGGGAAGAGTAGTGAAGCAGATAGAAATTACGGTACAAGACAGTTGGAATATATTCGATGTAGATATCAGTGATCTTCTAAGAGGATCTTATATCTTAAAAATACAGAATAGCGAAATAGCTATAATGTTTATTATCGCAGAATAGTACAAAAAAGATGAAGTCAAAACGGATAGTTATTTATTCAACATCCCTAATTTACAGTGTACTTTAGGAGTATATTATACTTTTCTTACTTCCTAAAACAAGTTTTAGTTTTTAAGGGATAAAAAACGGCATTGAAGCAATTTAATGCCGTTTTCCATACAGGCTTCTTGTATAAGTATAGATAGCATTTTAGTCAGAATAAAGTATTCTCTTTATTTGATACACAATTGAAGGGGTATAATAAATAAATGAGGGGGTATGCATAAGTTATTTGCGTAGCATTAATACCTAATTTTGTAACATAACATTGTTTTGCAAACAATTTGACGAATCCCAAATAATAACAACTTGACATATTTAAGATTTACATATAGAGTGTATTATTATCTTAGTTCTTTTAGCTAAAAGAACTAAGACTGACAATTCGATGTCGAAGAAATTCGACATCGTTTTTTTATGAGAATAGCGTTTGTTTTATAAGATTCCTTTCCCAATTATTGTAGTAATTATAGATTCTTGAAAAGAAATTTATGGTATTTTCAACATACGATAAGTCTAAATCGTATATTATGTATAATTTTATTAGTATAATTATAAAAAATAAACCATAAAAAATCCAATTAAACAATTAGAACCATAAATAAATATAACCTCTTTCGTAAACTCAAGTTTAGCTTATTCTTACTAATAAGCTCTACGCTGCTGCTCTCTGCTCAGCAATCATTGCCTTCCCAACAGACAGATGAAAAGCTATTCGATGTCAAGAAAATAGAGATAGAAGGAGATTTTCTTAATAGTAATGTCAGATGTGCTTATAAGGATAGTAGAGGTTTCATGTGGTTTGGTACAGCACATGGATTATGTAGATATGATGGTAATGGAATCATAGAATTCACAACGAATAACAGTGAGCTGCCTTTCAATGATATTTTTAGGATATTTGAAGATGATCAAGGATATTTATGGATATTGAATAGAGTTCATCCAACTACAACTGAAAGTATAGTTTTCATGGATCTTTCCAATTTCAATATTTATGATGTAGAAGAGCAGTTCGGAACTGCTCTTCCACTAGTGCTTTCTATTGGTCAGGGGAAGGATGCTATTATCTATTTCACAGAAAAAGCAGAGATAAGATATTCTTATAGTAAGGGAAATCTTAAAGAAGAGAAAGATGCAATTAAGTATAAAAATACTCATCTCTCCTTGTATAAAGTATTTGAGGATAATTTAGAGAAAGAAATTAATAAGCCATTATATGATAATATCACTAATCGTATTTTTACCAATTTAGGTAAAGATGAGAAAGGAAATATAATAATATCAAGTGATGGTCCTAAAAATAGGAAAATTATAAAATTAGACTCCTCTGGAAACTATACTGATTACAATGATGGCTTATTAAAAGATTTACTGCAGTATAAAGGAAGTGCATATTTTCATAATAAAGAGACAGGACATATTTGGAGCTTTAATAATTCACACCTTATCTTTTGGGATGCTTTAGGAAATACTTCACACGACTTTAAAGTTAGTTATCCTAAATTATTTTATGATCGAGTACTAAAGATCGAATACCATGATGGTTTAATTTGGGTATGTGCTTCTAATGGTGTGTTTTCTATAGAAGTAGAAAAGAAATATTTCGATACTCACTTAAAAGCAGCATCTTTCTTAGAAGGATTCAATAGTTGTAGGTCAATTTATGTAGACAGCCATGAGGATATTACGGTAGCTACGGTTACAAAACTAATCCATATTACTCCAAAAGGAGAGAAG
>JBNMOV010000312.1:0-6022 GCA_051275765.1 Maribacter sp.
CAGGGAAACTACCTATTTCTAAAAATAATATCAAAGTAATTGCCAACAAAACAGATAAGTCACTACAACAATTCGTCACTGAAAAATCATATAATGCTGACATGACGATACTTGGATTCCGTGATGAAGTTATTAAACATAATGGTAAAAAGAATTTTGAAGGATATGAAAATGTAGGAAATATACTGTTTGTGAATGCAGCTAGGCAGAAAGAGATTAAGTAGTCAGAAAAGAGAAATTAAGTGGTAAATGATTGATTAATTTGTATCCTATGACCCTGTTATTAAAAATATCTACTCAGTAATCTTTTATTTCAAAATTTTAATCTTACTATACCTATACATCTCTTTCCGAACGTTATATTCATGAGTAGCTTACTTTTATTTATTAAAGTTTGTTAAAATATATTAGGTTATTCAAAAGGTTATTATTTTATTGGCAATAATGGCTGTTACCCCTAAATCCCCTAAAGGGGACTTGTCTATTCTTTTATTCTGAATAAAAGTCCCCTTTAGGGAATTTAGGAGGTAGCACTACACTCAAACACTATGGGAATATTATCTTTCCCTCCCTATAATTTCTATGTTTAAAACTAAGAGAATAGCTGTGAAATCTAGTTTACTATTGGCTTTGGCAATGGCTTGGTTCTATTTGCCCCTCAATTCGGATATAGGTACTACTGTAAATCCTGAGGAAGATTCTGAATCCCTAAAAAGAGAACAAGAATGGATAGATAATATATTCAATTCTATGACTCAAGATGAACGCATCGGGCAGTTATTCATGATTCGAGCACACTCTGACAAAGGTGCAGAACATGAGGCAGCAGTTGAGCGACTCATCAAGGATTATCACGTGGGAGGACTTTGCTTTTTCCAAGGTACGCCAGAAAAACAGGTACAACTCATCAACCGTTTCCAAGCTCAGGCTAAAAAAATTCCTATCATGGTATCTATGGATGCTGAATGGGGATTGGGGATGCGTTTCAAATCTGATGGTTTCAGCTATCCCAAGCAACTCATGCTAGGTGCTATCCAAGATAATACGCTCATTTATAATATGGGCCGACAGATCGCTAAAGAACTTCGTAGAACTGGTGTTCATATCAATTTTGCTCCAGTAGTAGATGTGAATAATAATCCTAACAACCCTGTTATCAATACTCGTTCGTTTGGAGAGGATAGATATAATGTAACTGCAAAAAGTTACATGTATATGAAAGGAATGCAGGATAATAAAGTCATGGCTTGTGCCAAACATTTCCCTGGACATGGCGATACAGATACAGATTCGCACTATGATCTTCCTCAAATATTACACTCTCGTGAACGACTGGATAGTATAGAAATGTTTCCCTTCCAAGTATTGAGTCAGCATGGTATCCAAAGTATGATGGTGGCACACCTTTTTATTCCTGCCATTGATAATACAGCAAATCTACCCACTACTCTATCAGATAAAGCAGTGACAGATATTCTAAAAGGAGAAATGAATTTCAAGGGATTAATTTTCACAGATGGACTTGGAATGCAAGGCGTAAGCAAGCATCATGCATCAGGAGAATTAGAAGTAAAAGCGCTCAAAGCAGGTAATGATGTATTGTTATTACCAGAAAGTACGCCAATAGCTTTTAAAAAGATCAAGGAGTCGATGAACAATGGTTCTTTGGATTCTATGACCGTTTATGAGAGTGTCAAAAAAATTATTCGCTCTAAGTATAAATTAGGATTGACCTCATTTTCACCTATTTCTGTAACGAATGTACGAGCAGATATAACGGGGCCTAATTCCCAAATCATGAAGCGAAAGCTAACAGAAAAAGCCATGACTTTGGTTAGGAATAAGAATAATACGATTCCTTTTAAAGACATTGCTAATAAAAAGATAGCTTCACTAGCCATTGGAACGAGTTCACATACTAGCTTCCAAAGCTATCTTAGTAAATACAGTAATATCAGCCACTCTAGGACGGATGCTTCTGTTTCTAATGCTTCTTTATTGATCACGAAGTTCAAGTCATATGATGAAGTGGTGGTCAGTCTGCATAATATGAGCAGTCAATCGTCTAAGGCATTTGGTGTGAAGTCTAGTGCAGTCAGTTTTTTGACCAAATTACAAGAAGTAACGAATGTGACTTTAGTCGTATTCGGAAATCCATATAGTCTGAAATATTTTGATAACGTAGCTACTATATTAGAGTGCTATGATGATGATCCTATCACAGAAATGGTGGCAGCACATGCCATTTATGGAGCTATTCCCATTTCTGGAAAACTGCCTATTACAGCATCTGAAAAAAGTAAATTTGGCGATGGCATCAGCACCAATAGCCTCATGAGATTACAATATGATATTCCTGAGAGCGTAGGAATGGATAGTCGTATATTGGCTAGTATTGATACCATAGCACAACAAGCACTATCTCAAAAAGCTACGCCTGGAATGCAAGTTTTAATAGCTAAGGATGGTAAGGTAGTTTTCCAGAAATCCTATGGATATCATACGGGAAAGAAGCGAAAGAGAGTACAAAATTCTGATATTTTCGATTTGGCTTCATTGACTAAGGTGATGGCTTCTACTATTTCTATCATGAAATTGCAAGATGAAGGAGAAGTCAATGTTTATAATACTTTAGGCACACATCTCACTAAAGCGAAAGGAACAAACAAAGAGAATATTCTTCTCCAAGACATTATGGCTCACCAAGGCAGACTTTTAGCTTGGATTCCTTTCTATAAAGAAACGATTTCTAAAAGCAAAAGAAATCCACAACCATTAAGAAAGTACTATAAAAAATCCAAAACTGGCAAGTATAATATTCCTGTGACGAGTAATTTATTCTTAGATGAAAATTATCTAAATGAAATTTGGAAACAAATTTGGGAATCTGATCTACAATCAACATCTAGTTATAAATATAGTGACTTAGGTTTCTATATGATGGCAGAAATCGTCAAGGAAAATGGCGGAATGCCAATAGATCAATATGCGATGGAGAATTTCTATAAACCACTAGGTTTAGGAAGAACAATGTATAATCCATTGGATAGATTTCCTAAAACGGACATTATACCTTCAGAAATCGATAGGTATTTCAGAAGGCAAACCATACAGGGTCATGTGCATGATATGGGAGCTGCCATGATGGGTGGCGTAAGTGGTCATGCTGGCTTATTTTCTACAGGAGGAGATTTGGCTGTAATTTGTCAAATGTTGCTGAATGGTGGATATTATGGCGGCACACAATACATACAATCAGGAACGATTCGCAGTTTTGCTACTCGCTATCCAGGTAGTACTCGACGTGGACTAGGCTTCGATATGAAACAAACGAACTCTGCTAAATCACAAAACGTTTCTGAAAAGGCTTCTTATAATACTTATGGACATACAGGTTTTACAGGAACAGCGATTTGGATAGATCCAGATACTAACCTTGTTTACATTTTCTTGTCTAATCGTACTTATCCTAACATGAATAATTTCAAACTCAATAAACTAGATATTAGACCTAGGATTCAGACGGTTTTGTATGAAGCAATGGGATACTAGTTATTGATGATTCAAGTGGAATGTAAAAGAGGTGTATGTATAAACATGTTTATGTGCGTGATTGATGAACAAATCATCTAGTTATTGAAACTGTTTGTCTGATTTTATTGATTGATGTTTATTTTTTCTTCAATTTGAGAAAATAATCAATGAATAAAAAACAACAGATGATCAATGATTACAAATACATCAGAAAGAGAAAAAGGTTTAAGCTGAATAATTGGCAGTTGATACAGGCTCATTCGTTTTCTTTAGCTCTCATCGCTTTTTCTATTTATTTGATGATCAGTATTTTTCCAATCGATTATGATAAAATGGATGGAGAAAAACTAGTCGTATTTTCATTCATGTTTATTGGAATCTATATAGCAACCATCGCTCTAGCTATTCACAAAAAAAGAACGCTAGCTTTTATAAAACTTGAAATCTACCCTACTCCATTACAATTTCAAAAATCCATCGCGGCTACAGCCAACGAAATGAATTGGAGTATCCATAACATGAAGTACGATTTTGTCATGGCTACATTTCGTAATAGATGGAAATCAAAGGAGACACAGCAAGTCATCATTCTTCTTGATGAAGATGGCGTTTATATGAATTCAATGACTGAAATTAGTTTACTATCATTTCCTTTCTCTGTCAATAGAAAAGAGAGTTTCATTAAATTCATTAGAAATTTAGAATATGAAATCAAAGGGATTGATTCTCAGATAGTACATCAGAAAAAAGTAAGGGCACTTGAAGAAGCACCAGAATGGAGTGCATATAGTATGCTCAAAAGATTGCCTGCTTATTTCATTATTCTAATTTGGTTGGCAATAGGTATAGGAACTTTTTTAAATGGAGAATATGGCCTAGTATTATTATTTTCGCCTTTATTGGCCCTTTCTGCTGCATATATTTATTATGATATTAAAATCATAAAAGATAAAGCTCAAAAAAGGAAAGAATAAGCAAGCCTTCCACCCCATTCAATCACTAATCACCCCGATCATTAATAAACTACTCCCCTGCCAAAGGATTATTTCCTATTTTTTCGATTTGCAAAACAGGTCGAACAGCATTGAGTGGATTCATATTGAAGATCTCGCATAAACGTTGGTACTTGTCTGGTAAAATTTCATGGAAACGAACAGGACTGATGAAAAAATGCTCTATCGCTACTCGTCGAATATCTACATCTGGAATACCTACTGTTTTTTCAATCGTCGCTAAAGTAATTCCTCTTATTTCTGCAAGTTGTGGAATATTTTCTGTGAAGGAAGGAAAACTATGCTCTGGATAATTCATGATAAAAGCATGTGAATATTCATGTAATATCAAATTATAATGTTGTCTAAAATTATTGATGCCATTCATTAAAGGTTGAGCATTGAAAATAACAACTCCATCCTCATCATTGATTTCTGAATTATGTAAAAACTGAAAATCGGGAGAAGGAAACGGATGTGGATAAAGCACCAAACGCTCATAAGGCTGCAAGAGATATTTTTCTGTACCAAAAGTCATCATCACACCATAAGCTGCGATTAGATTCTTTACATCCTCTGGAAATACGGTCAAGCCTTGCAATAGATGTTCCTTAGCTTTAACCCAAAGCATAGACCTATCTCGAAAACGTTTTCTTTCTACTACATCAAGATTTTTATAAAAAGGTAACATCATAGCTAATTGATTTTCCAATGGAGCTGACATTTCTGGTGGATGACGCAACCACCAATACCAATCCATCTCTGCTTGCATAATATTGATTACAATAAAAGCGATCCCCAATATGGCAAAAGAAACGAGGTATACATATTCCTTTATATCCGCTAAGAAAAAAACGTATAGTCCTAAAGTTAGGAATAAACAACCAATGACGGACATGAGGATGGATGATAAGTTCATACTACAGTTTAGCTATCTAAGTGAAACGAATTCAATAACATGAGTCATTCAAGCTAAATTTTATAAAGCCTAAGCGACATAACAAAAACGGAAATTAATGGAAAAGATACAGTTTCCTTTCATAAAAGGAACTATAAGAACAGTCGCTTGGTTATAATATTGAAAAAAAATTAGAAAAAAATTGCTTTGTATTTGTTCAATACAATAAAACAACATACATTTGCAATCGCTTCTAAAAAGCAGGCGGAGGTGTAGCTCAGTTGGTAGAGCAATGGACTGAAAATCCATGTGTCGGCGGTTCGATTCCGTCCACCTCCACAAACATATTTTTCTAAACGCCCTTGCAGGTTTCTGCAAGGGCGTTTTTTTGTTTATCTCGTCTTCACCAATGCAGTATAACTTAACAACAAATACATTATTACACTGTAAAATAAGTAATGTTAACTTTTTAAAGTGCCTTTTGTTCCAACTCTGCTTCACGTCCTCGCCTTAATAGCTAAGGCTATTAGGCTGCGGGCGTTCATTGATTTGATACAAAATTCATCCTTCAAATTTTTAACTAACTTACTTTACAGTG
>JBNMOV010000313.1:0-6018 GCA_051275765.1 Maribacter sp.
TTCTATCATTTCTGGATTTCCTCCTGTGATTCCTGCTGTAGAATTAGGTTGCTGCACAGAATGTGTACAATCCAATACTGTAGCTGCCAATGATTTCATTTTAGGAATATTTCTAAAATCCACCACCAAATCATTATAACCAAAGGTTGTTCCTCTTTCAGTCAGCATTATTTGGTCATTCCCTGTGCTTTCAACTTTCTCTTTAGCGAAAGCCATACTTTCAGCACTGAGGAATTGCCCTTTTTTGATATTGACGGCCTTCATGGTTTCTCCTGCTGCCAATAACAAATCTGTCTGTCTGCAAAGGAAAGCTGGAATTTGCAATACATCCACTACCCTAGCCGCTTCTTCTACTTCTAATGCAGAATGCACATCTGTCAATATTGGTAATTCCAATTCTCTACGTACTGCTGCTAGAATATCCAAAGCTTTTTCATTCCCTATTCCTCTAAAGGAATCTAACCTGGTGCGATTTGCCTTGTTATAAGATGCTTTGAAAATGTATGGAATACCCAACTTTTTGCATATCTCAGACACCTTTCCTGCTATGTCAAAAACCATATCTTTTCCTTCTACTGCACAAGGTCCTGAAATCAAGAAAAACGAGTTTTTCTCTGTGTTTTGAATGAATGGTATGTTTTCTAATTTAAGCATGTCTCACATCTTGTATTAATACAACGCAAAGGTATGTCTTTTCGTTCCCTCATTATAACAAAAAACAGAATAAAATTTTTAAATTATTTTACACAAAGACCCTTCGCGAAATATTATTTTAATAAAATAGGCTTAAACAACTTTAAATACCAAAAAGAACAACAAGTCAAAATCCTATATCTTAAAACAATCGAAAAGGAATAAAACATTCTGAAACCAAGGAGAAATCACTTTTTTTATTGGTAATTAGAGCAACGCATGAAGAGTTATTTTTGTAATTTTACATACTCAAATAATATAATGAAAATAGTCAATATATCTGATACTCATGGCTGCCATAGGGAATTGCAACTTCCTAAAGGAAATCTACTTCTTCATGCTGGCGATATTTGCAATAGAGGAAATAAAGAACATGTCAAGGATTTCATTGACTGGTTCGCTTCTTTGGATTTTGAATATAAGATTTTCATTAGAGGGAATCATGATTGGGATTTAGAAAATAATTGCAGCCTTATCACACCTGAATTGCCTGATGGTATTATTTATTTAGATGATACTTCTTGCCATATCGAAGGGATCCATATATTTGGCTGTCCTTATCAGAGTGAAGATGTTACGCAAAATTGGAATCATATTCCAAACGATGCGGACATTATCATTACACATAATCCTCCATTCAACATACAAGACAAAGCTCCTAATGGACTTCATCGTGGTTCTATTTCTTTAAGAGAAAAGATTTTTGAAATTCGTCCTCGATTACATATATTTGGACATATCCATGTGAGTTATGGTTTTCAAAAAATAGATGGTGTCACTTTTATCAATCCATCTAATTATCAAGCATCTTTGGATATGATTCGTCGAGAACCTATTATCTTTGATTACAAGACTTCTTCAATCTCTCATTAAATGAGAGATTGAAGAAGTCTATTCTTTCATCAAAACTATTTAATTATCGAACCTTATCTCATGTATTTCATGGCTGGCTTATATATATTTGCTGGCATCAGTCATTTTAGAAATCCTACATTCTTTTTGGCGATTACGCCAAAATGGGTTCCTGCTCCAGACAAAGTCAATATTCTTGTTGGCATCATAGAAGTCGCATTAGGCATACTTTTATTAATCCCAAAAACACAATCTATTGCAGCTTGGCTTATCATTGCTTTATTAGTTGCTGTTTTTCCTGCGAATATTTATCATTTTCAAAAGGCAAGGAAAAAAGGCAAGGGCATGATTGGTACAATCATCAGACTTCCTTTCCAATTATTATTTATTTATTGGGCATATCAATACACCTGATTTTTATAAAAGTGCATCTGTTTGAGTAGATGAATCCATTATTGGATGATATGTTGTATGTTATTTTATCGTTGAAAATCTACCATTATGAAAAACTTATCGATTTTATTTTTACTAATTTCCTTGTTGTTTGGAAATGGAAATGACGAACGGACTATTACTGGCTTAGTAATGGATGAAACTGGCGAACCGCTTATTGGTGCTAGTGTTGTTGCTACAGGAAATGAGGAAAATGGAACAGTTACAGAATTTGATGGTACGTTTTCCTTGAATATTGATGATAATACGAATAAAATGAAAGTAACTTATATTGGTTACAAAGAACATGAGGTAAATATCGAAGGTAAGGATCATTTTGAAATAAAACTGGCTAGAACTGGGGTATTAGAAGAAGCCATAGTTACTGGTTATATCGCGGATACAATTCTCTCTTTTGATCCAGAGGCATATGAAGAAGAACTACAAGTTGTTTATAGCGAGGTAAGCAATGAGGAAATATCAGCAGTAGAGGTAGGAGCTGCTAGTTCTTCTATTGAAGAAAGTGATAATGATTTCGTTGATATCGAAATAGATGCAAACTACGATATGGCGGTAGAAGAATCAGATGATTTTGGAGAAATCGTGCAATTACAGGAAAAAGAAAAAGAGAAAAAAAGCAAACCCAAAACCACTTGGAAACGTTCTGGAAGATCGCCTAATACCACTACCCTTTTTGTAGGAGACAATGAAAAATTACCTTTAAAAGGTACACAAATTGCTGTGACTGTAGATGGTTTTAGAGCGAGAGTTTTAATGGATTGTTTCTTTTTTAATGATGAGGATTCTCAACGAGAAGGAACGTTCAAATTAAGATTACCACAAGGAGCTACTCCTTATTATTTTGCATTTGGAGAGTCTGTATATGTGAATAAAAATAAGGAGGAAGTACCTTTTGTAGAATATACACAAATAGATTTCTCGCCAGAAGGCATAGAAAATATGCGTTCTGATAGTTGGACGAATCCAAAGGAAGCTAAAGTCGTCGAGAAAGAAAAAGCAGCTTTTGCTTACGGAAGTACGGTAAGAAAACAAATCGATCCAGCTTTAGCAGAATGGGCTGGTGCTGATGTATATAACTGTAGAGTTTTTCCTTTGATGCCTAAAAAACTGCACAGGATAGTGATTGGTTATGATATGAACCTAGATCAATTAGATGAAGATTGGCTATTGAATTTTTCTATTCCACAAGCTGATTGCTCCAAAGTGATTGATTTTGCCATAGCAGATATTCCTAATATTAAACTAGAAATTCCTTCTAATCCCGAATTAAAAACAGTAGGAAATTATAAAAAATTCAGATTGACTAATCCTGATGAAAAGGAAATAGCTATCAGATATAAAGGTTTAGGAAATGTATTACTGAATTCAGATAATAAAAAAGAAGGACAATATTTCGCTGCAGCTTTTACGCCTAATTTACCTGTTGTAAAAAATAATTCATTGAACAACAAAGCTATTTTTGCACTAGATGTTTCATTGAGTTCTAATCCAGACAAATTCAACATTTGGCTGAATATGTTAGAAAAGGTATTACAAAATAATAAGGATGTTATTACTGAATTTAATGTACTTTTATTTAATGTAGAAGCTTTTTGGTGGAAAGAAAAGACGATTAAAAATTCATCAAAAAATATAGCAGATTTTTTAGCTTTTGCTAATACCTTAAATCTGGAAGGTGCGAGTGATTTAGGACTTGCACTATCTAAAATAGGTAAAAAAGAAAATAATAGTAATATCTTTTTATTGAGTGATGCTGCGATTACTTGGGGAACTTCTGATGCTTATGAATTATCACAAAAAATAGGCAATAATATCGTATTTGCTTACAATACTGGCTTATCTGGAACAGGTAAGGATATTCTACAACATTTGGCTAGAGAAAGTGGTGGGGCTATCTTTTCCATAGCAGGTGAAGACGAATTAGAAAAGGCTTCTAAAGCGTTTAGAAATCAATCTTGGAAAATAGAGTCATTAAAAATAAAAAATGCCAGTGATATATTAATTGCTGGTCGTCCAGAATATGTTTATGCTGGTCAGAAATTAATGATTTCTGGAAGGAGGAAAAATGATTTAAAATCGGATTTAGAATTAATTGTTTCACAAAATGGAAGTAATAAGAAAATAAATATTCCTTTTAAAAATAAATGCTCTTCTCTTCTTGCGAAAAGAACATTTGGACAGATGGCTACAGAACATCTGGAGGAATTCGATTATGCTACTGAAAAATATTCAGTTTCCTATGCCAAGCATTTCAAAGTACCTGGCAAAACTTGTTCTATGCTCATGCTAGAAACAGAAGAAGAATATGAGGAATATAATATATCATTGACTGAGGATCAATTTGTTGTCAATTCGAGTTCCGTAGTAGAAATTATCCAAAATACTTTATCTAAAATAGGAGAAACACTAGGTTCTGCAAAGGTGAAATTCCAAAACTGGTTAGATAAACTAGAAAGAATGCCAGGTATAGAATTTGAAAAAAGTGCCGCGTTAGAGATGATTTGTGAGCGATTAGATGAAACAGATTATTTAGTTGAATCTAAAGGCTTGTCCTCTAAGTTGAGAAATAAAAAAGATATTTCTGAGGCATTAAAAAAAGAATTATCTAATGATAAACTGGATTATGATAATATTACAAAATTTGCACTAGCTAGAAAAGAAAAATATGGAAAAAATGATGCTTTAAAATTACTGAGTTCATTAGTAGAAAAGAATTCAGGAGATGGTGTTTTAGCTAGAGATGTCGCTTTTTCTGCGATGGAATGGGAATTAAATGATCAAGCATATTTTTTATTAAAAAGAGTGTTAGATTCTCGTCCTTATGAGCCACAAACTTATCATGCTATTGCACAAGCATTGGCACAGGAAGGCAAAAATGAATTAGCACTAATTTATTATGAAATTGCTATCAGTACTAATTGGGATTCTCGTTTTGGAGAATTCAAAAAAATAGCTGGATTAGATTATATGAATTTCCTTAAAAACAATGTCGAAAGTCCATCCTTTAAATTAAAGGATTTCGCAAAAGAAAAAATGAAGAATCTAGCAAAAGACATTAATCAAAATGATGCAGATTTATTAGTAACTATTTCTTGGAATACAGATAATACAGACATTGATTTACATGTAAAAGAACCTACTGGCGAAGTTTGTTTTTATCAAAATAAGGTAACGAAAATAGGTGGTACTATCACACAGGATGTAACGCAAGGTTATGGTCCAGAAATGTATATTTTGAACACAGCAAAAAAAGGAAAATACGAAATCAAAGTGAATTATTATTCTTCCGATGCGAATAGAAATTCTACACGAACAAAAATTTATGCGACTATTTATAAAAATTGGGGAAAGAAGAATGAGGAAATCATCAAAAAAGTAGTCACACTGAAAGAAGGGAAGGAAATGCAGGATATTTTGGTGGTGGAATTATAGTGTTGGTAGTATTCCACTATCTTCCAAAATCTCAGAAGCCAAGCAAAAAATCATCATTCTACTTACTTTTAGCAAACCTTGTAGGTTTACCAAAAGGGTATTTGTACCTTTGCATTTCAAACATAGGATTCATGAAATTTGACGGATACCATTTTACGCCAGAACTCCAGAAGGGGCTTGCTCAACTAGGTTTTAAAAGACCTACGGATATACAATATAAATCTATTTCCCACATCATGCAGGGAGATGATGTATTCGCTGTGGCACAAACTGGAACTGGTAAAACGGGTGCTTATGCCATTCCTATTATCAATGCCATCCAAGTACAGAAAAAAAAGGAAAGACGACCAGACGGTGTGAAATGTATCGTCATGGTTCCTACGCATGAATTGGCATTACAGCAAGAGATTTTCTTCAATGAAGTCGCCAAATATACTAAGGTAAAAATATTGGCACTTATAGGTGGTGTATCACAAGACCCACAGATAGAAACATTGGAAAAAAGAGTGGATATTCTGATTGCTACGCCAGGTAGAATGTTTGATCTTATGGCACAAGGGCACCTTAAGATTCATCGAGTAAATACTT
>JBNMOV010000314.1:0-6017 GCA_051275765.1 Maribacter sp.
GAAATTTGGACATCGTTAATTTTCTCCACCGTAGCTAAGGCTACGCTGTCAAAAAATGCCTCGCCATATTCCAAAATAATCTCATCAAAATATTAAACAACTTACTTTACAGTGTATTAAGTGCAAGTCGTAAAAATTTGCACTTAATTAGTAGAGATTTTATTTTTGATAAGGAATGGTTCATAGAATAATACCAATTTGAATCATAAATGTCGCATATAATTCCAAGGATTTGAGCGATTACGTCGTTAAAAATACTCGCCATAGCTAACTGCTATGTCTGCGTTTTTGCCTAGTACTCACACAAATTCTTAAGCAAATCCAATGCGACTTTATAAACTCAAATTGGTATAATATCTTACTAATTTCCAAATTCCATTCTAAACGGCTTAATAAATCGTTCTTCCCTAGCATAGATAGAAAACACTACTTTTTTAAACTGATTCTTATATTTCCCTTCTAGTTTCTCCTTGAACATACTAGCGATAACAGCTGGATCATTCTGAAACACACCACATCCCCAAGCTCCTAAAATGAGCGTATCGTATCCACCTTTTTGACAAATGGCGAGTATCATATCTATTCGTCGCTTCATGAAAGGAGCTATGTTTTCAATATTATCAGGTTCATTTCTTAATACGACTCCAGTATTCACAGCTGGAGCTGTAATGATAGATGCACGAATAGCTTCGTCCATTGGTTCGCCTTTTTCATCCTTAATGATAGGTACTAAAGGCGAATAAATAATGTGGTCTGTATATAAGCAGGATTTATGCCTTCGATTCGTCTTATAATATTTCTCTGACTTGAGTTGACAAGGGTATAAACCTGTGGCTCTGGCTATGCTTTCTTCTTGTGCTTCGCTCCCTTTCAGAAAACCACCTCCAGGATTACGAGCTGATGCAAAATTCAGATAAATCAGTTTTTCACTATCTTGACATTCTTGGCGAGCAGAATCCAATGTCGTCAAATCATTGACTTTATAAATCGTCTCAATATCCTTAGATTCTAGTGGCTGTTCTATCAATTCTAACAAAATATCTGGCGTGTAGAGAATTGTTCCTTTCTCTGCTGCTTTTTGCCATTTAGAAATACTAATTTCTTTTCCTTCCTTATTTTTGTAATAACCTTTTTGTAGAATGGCTAATGTTTCTTGGGCTATAACTCTTCGTTTGCTCTTTTTCATTTTGTGTTAATTGTACAGAACTAAGAATATTATTTTATAAGAATTAGTTCCAGGCATGAGCACTATTTTACTCCTCTAACATTTGATCCTGCA
Source organism: Maribacter sp. (assembly GCA_051275765.1). GTDB lineage: Bacteria > Bacteroidota > Bacteroidia > Chitinophagales > Saprospiraceae > JAHDCE01. The sequence continues at coordinate 1,280 of JBNMOV010000314.1, forward strand.
AACGTTGTATAATCATATTGGTAATCCTTTTTTTAATATCCTTTTCATTGGATACAAAAATCTTCCATTCCTCTATGGTGAAATGTCCCATGATTATTCCTAATAAAAACTGATGGAGTTGTTTATCTTTCTTTATTTGGTTAGCAATGTATTCTTTCTGCAACGGTGGAGATAGTTTATAATAAGCTCCTTTTCTAGTATCAATATGATGTTTGAATATCTCTACTAATATGTCATTCTGAAATTTGATAATAGGACGAAGGCTTTCATTTTGAAATATTTCTACAGCTGATGTAGCCTTAGCTTTTTCTATACTTGTAATTGCTGGACGTAATGTGATAAGTTGTTCATTTCTATTCATAAAAAAAGAACACTTTGAAAAAGGTTTAGTTAATTTTTGACATAAAAAAAGAGACTCTTTCGAGTCCCTTTCCTAATCTTAAAATCTTAATATCTCGACATCTACTACAATCCAGCTTCCTCTCTAATTTTATTTAGAGCAGAACCAGACTCTAACCAATCAATCTGTGCTTGGTTATAAGTATGATCTACAAGAATCTCTTCAGAAGTACCATCAATATGATTTAACTGAATAGCGATTTGCTTATCTGGTGCCATCTCCTTGTAATTAAGAAGTGTTACCTTATCATCTTGACGAACTTTTGCATAATCAGTAGGATCAGCAAAAGTCAATGCTAACATTCCTTGCTTCTTCAAATTCGTTTCGTGGATACGTGCGAATGATTTTACAACCACTGCTTTCACTCCTAAGAAACGAGGCTCCATAGCTGCGTGTTCTCTTGAAGAACCTTCGCCATAATTATCCTCTCCAAATACGATAGTGCCAATTCCATTATCACGATAAGTACGTCCAGATTCTGGTACTGGATGGTATTCATTCGTTACGTAATTAATTACGTGATTGGTTTGCTCGTTATAATAATTGATAGCACCAATGAAGCAGTTTTCAGAAATATTCTGAAGATGTCCTCTGTACTTCAACCATGGTCCAGCCATAGAGATGTGATCAGTCGTACACTTGCCTTTAGCTTTTATTAATATTCTCATATCCGTCAACTCATCCTGAGTCATTGGTACGAAAGGAGTCAATAACTGCAAACGATTCGATGTAGGCTTAACAACTACATTGATACCACTTCCATCTTCCATTGGAGCTTCAAAACCAGCATCTTCTACGTCAAATCCTCTTGGAGGAAGTTCGTGTCCTGTTGGCTCATCCAATTTAATTTCTTCTCCTTTGTTATTCGTCAAAGTGTCCGTAATAGGATTGAAACCTAGCTTACCAGAAAGAGCGATAGCTGTTACTAATTCAGGAGAACCAACAAAAGCGTGAGTATTAGGATTTCCATCCGCACGCTTAGAGAAGTTACGATTGAATGAGTGAACGATGGTATTTCTTGGTTGCTTCTCTGCATGCATACGAGCCCACTGTCCAATACATGGACCACAAGCATTTGCGAATACATCTCCTCCCATTCCTTCGAACAAGTCGATGAAACCATCTCTTGCTATTGTATATCTTACTAATTCAGAACCAGGTGTGATTGTGAATTTAGTTTTTAATTCTAATCCTTTCGCCTTTGCTTGTGCAATAATAGACGCAGCACGAGAAATATCTTCATAAGAAGAATTCGTACAAGAACCAATCAAGGAAACTTCTACTTCTGTTGGCCAATCGTTTTTCTTGGCAGCAGCAGCCATTTGAGAAATAGGTGTAGCTAAATCGGGTGTAAAAGGACCATTCAAGTGTGGCTCTAAATCATCCAAATTGATTTCGATGACTTGATCGAAATAATTCTCTGGATTAGCATAACATTCTGGATCTCCTGTAAGAGCATCAGCTACTCCATCACAGATTTCAGCTACTGCTGCACGACCTGTTGATTTCAAATAACGACTCATAGAAGCATCATAACCAAAAGTAGAAGTCGTCGCTCCTATTTCTGCACCCATGTTGCAAATCGTACCTTTACCTGTACAAGAAAGGTTGATCGCTCCATCGCCAAAATATTCTACGATAGCACCAGTTCCACCTTTAGTAGAAACGATTCCTGCTACCTTTAAGATAACATCCTTAGAAGATGTCCATCCACTTAGCTTTCCTGTCAATTTAACACCAATCAACTTAGGCATTTTTAATTCCCAGCCCATTCCTGCCATGACATCTACAGCATCGGCACCACCTACTCCGATGGCGACCATACCTAATCCACCTGCATTTACAGTATGTGAATCTGTACCAATCATCATTCCTGATGGGAATGCATAATTTTCTAGTACTACTTGGTGTATAATACCTGCTCCTGGCTTCCAGAAACCGATACCGTATTTATTAGAAACAGAAGCAAGGAAATCATATACTTCTACATTAATCTCATTAGCGACAGTCAAATCCTTATCTGCACCTACTTTAGCTTGAATCAAGTGATCACAGTGAACAGTGGAAGGAACAGCAGTTCTTGCTTTTCCAGCCATCATGAACTGTAACAATGCCATTTGTGCTGTAGCATCTTGCATAGCTACACGGTCTGGAGCGAAGAATACATAATCTTCGCCTCTCTTATATTCCTTTAAAGGAGAATCTTCGTGAAGGTGAGCGTAGAGGATTTTTTCTGCCAAAGTCATTGGTCTGCCCAATGTCTTTTTTGCAGCATCTACCTTGGACTTCAGCCCTGCATAATGGGCTTTTAGCATATCCAAATCAAATACCATATTAGGACAATTATTTGGAATATTTTAGAAATTTAGTACTTGGACTGCGAATGGCACTCATTCTAGCCTCAAAGATCAATTTCCTAATATATTCTTGGTTAGCAAATCGGGATTTCAAACTTCTTGAGAAAAAGTTGAATTTTCCCTTGGAAATTCGCTGCAAAGGTACGGTTTTTCTAGATGGAACAAATCTAAATAAGGGTCATGTCTTAGTATCAAAGCAAAATTCAGAATAAAATGTAGAGAATCATTCGTCTAACTTGTCCTTGGATATGTCTAACAATGTTTAAACGATGATAGATTTGGTTTTATCTTATGTTAAAAATAGATTTCGAGATGTTGAGATATTAAAATTTTGAGATAAAATTGATACTTATACTCATTGAATCTATTTTATATAATACCATAAAAGCTGTTTTAATTCACATCAAAATCGAACATCATGGAAGATTCAAAGTATAAGACTGTATTTGTAGAAACAGTAACTGTAGGCAAAGGAATGAAGTTTAAGATATCTGTGAATGGCGATCAATTATCTAGAGATATGCAAGCCAGTATAGAAGAAATGGAGCAGCAAGGTTTTGAAGTATTTAGTACAACGCCCGTGAGTGGTTTTACAGGTAATGCGATTAATTCTATGATTGGAATGATGATTTTGTATAAGAAAAATGAGATTCAGTAGTTGCAAAATTTTAATACCTTGTAACATCAAAATCTAATGTTATGAGTGATTCAAAGTATAAGACTGTATTTGTTAAGTCAGAGCCTGTAGGTAAAGGCTTCCAATTTAAAATGTCTGTGAATGGCGACCAACTGGCTATAAATATGCAAGTTAGTATAGAAGAAATGGAAGGAAAAGGATTCGAAGTATTCGAATTAAGACCTGTAAATGGTTTTATGGGAAGTGGAAATTCTTCTATGCTAGGAATGATGATTTTATTTAAGAAAGAATAAATTATGTTTGGAGCGATCACATACGAGAGTAAAAGGAAAAACCCAGAAGCGTTGAAAGCGTTATTTGAAAAAATCGCTTTGGATAATGATGGAGTATTCCAACTTATAGAAAGTCGATTCCAAACAAAATACCAAATCCGCATGAATTAGGTCTGCAGAGAACTGGTTTATTGGTTTGTGAAATGGATATTCCAGCTATTCCTTCATTTAAAATAGATGAGAAAAATCCTATATTTCAGTTCTTCAATCGAAAAGCAGATAGACTGTACATCAAATGCAAAGAACCAGAACTCAAGCGTTTTATAGAAAGCCAGTCTTCTTTTAAAGCCATGAATATATTAGCTAAAGCTGATGCATTCCAACCTATTATCATGAGTCAAATAATAGATGATCAATATAGAATAGAAGCTAGATATCATCTTGATTTTATTCGGCATTTGGAGGCTGTTGAGTTATTGCTTGATTTTTATCAGTCTTTGATTGATTATTTGAAATCCACTCATCTATAGGATATTATAAAGGGCTACCCAAATTGGGCAGCCCTTTATAATCATTCGTTTAGAAATGAATGTCTCATTTGCTCTTTACGAATTTTAGTGTTTCGACCTTATCATTGCTATAGATAGTAAGGAAGTAGTAACCAGAAGCCAAACGACTGATGTCCAAAGTTTCTCTTTGAGTACCTTCTTGGTAAGTGTTGTTCATAGAAACAACTACTTTCCCTAGGTTATCAGAGATCACTATGCTTACTTCACTTGCATCCATAGTCTTGAATTCTAGGTTCAATACTTCATTTGCAGGATTAGGGAATAGTTTTGTTTTGCTGATAGACTGGGCCACTCTAGGTATTAAATCTAAGGTGTGGAATATAGCATCAGTATAATTGGACCAGTCATTACCGTCACAATTACTTCTTACTCTAATTTGCATATTAGCATTAGTGGGTAAATTATTAATCCAAATGTAGTTATTACCATCCGCACTATTTTGTGTGTACCAAGTAGATGTTCCTTCTTCACGATATCTTACCTTAGCTTTGATTTCATTTGGG
>JBNMOV010000315.1:0-6017 GCA_051275765.1 Maribacter sp.
TTAAAACTAGTCTACTGACAAATGCAGAGAATTATCATAAAAATGGGACTATTTTTATTCGAAATACAATTCCCTAAAACTCCTAGAAATGGTATTTAAAGTCTTCAATACCAACTAAACATTACTATTAATTCTGTTCAGTTTTGGCTCTTTTTTCATTTTTCCACAAACTCCCCTGCCCCGTAAACATTGAATTCTCTATTTTGAAAAGCTCTATTTTTTTACTTAATTTTGAACAGTATATGTGTATACTGTTCAGTAGTACTTTTGGGGCTATTTTTTTAAATAACAATACAATTACAAAAATGAATGATTGGGACTTATATGACGGACAAGGCAATCGAAAATATTTAATACCTGAAGAACGAGAGAAATATTTCGATGCGATTCCTGAAGCACTCAATCGAGAGCAACGAACTTTTGCTCTCATGCTTTATTATACAGGCTGTAGAATTTCTGAAGCATTAGCCGTACAACATAGTAGGATTGATTATAGTCGGCAAGGTGTAGTGTTCCAAACTCTAAAACGAAAGAAGAAAATTTTCAGGTTCGTTCCCCTGCCCTCTCACTATTTAGAAAAACTCGATGACGTACATCAATCCCAGGACAAGCAAAAAGATAAGGCGATTAAAAATAAAGAAATATGGAATTTTGGACGAACAACTGGATGGACTGCTATCACTAAAGTAATGAAAGAAGCCAAAGTAAAAGGTATTCATGCCGTCCCCAAAGGACTTCGCCATAGCTTTGTTATTCACCATCAAGGATTAGGCACACCAGATCATATGATACAGCGTTGGATGGGTTGGGCATCGAGAGATATGATGGAAATATATGGTAGAGCAGTAGGAGAAGAAGAACGAAGTCTTGCAAGTAAGTTGTGGGAGAAATAAAAGCAATTTTTTTTTCTAAAAAATTAAGTTTTAATTATTTTCCTAGGTAAATAAACAAGACTCCCATCTTGAATAATCTGTAATAAATAAAAACCTCTTGGAATTGAATTTAAATCTAATTTTATAGATTGATTATTTTCAAAAAAATTCCATGTTTTTAATTTTTTCCCAGAATAGTCTATCAACGAAATCGAGGTGATTTTTTCAGTAGAACCAATATCAATATGTATAAAATCAGATGTAGGGTTTGGATAAATTGACAAATTTTCTTTTGCTGAAAATAGAATTTTATTACTTGTAGAAATATCTTTAATTAGGACTATTTTTCTAGGATAGAAATTATCTCCTTTATTAAGAAAAGCTAAATTATCTCCATCTCCCCAACTTATTAATTGAAGAGGATAAAATAACAAACCTTCTCCTAAATCGAATTCATTCATTTTTTCAAATGAAAATAAGTTATAAGTTTCCATTACAAATTCATCCCCGCCATCACTTCGTACATAATAGATTCGAGAACTATCTGTTGGAGAAGCTTCTACTGTTCTAAATGCAGACGGAGTAATATTTAATCCTCCTTGAAATACTGGAACTCCTGATGATAAACTATAAACTTCATTTCCATTACTAGAAAAAATAAACCCATTCCCATATTCAATGATTTCATAACTATTAAAATAATCATAATAAGATGTGTCTAACTCTAATCCATTTGCAGAAATACTCATTCTATTTAAATCGGTAGCACTTGATCCATATCCATAAAGGTATTTATCATCATATGCAAAAGTAATAAAGGGATTATCATAGTAATCGGACATCATGTTTTGTCGTTGAATACCATCATCAAAAATAGCTACTCCTTGATGATAAGGACTAACCAAACCTTCTTCATTCATTAATGATACAGCAATAGCATGGTCATCAAAAACAAAAGCCTTGATTTGTTCTGCGTAATTTGGTCCAGCTATTGAACTCTCTAAACCAAAAGTTAAATCAACACTTTTAGTCGTCATATTAAATCTTGAAATTTGTGGCAATTCTTTAAACCCGATATACAAAAATTCTTCACTTGCTGAAACAGCCATAATATTAGGATGGGCTCCTAAGAAGTAAGTTTCTTCTATTTCTCCATTATTAGGATTCATTTGACAAAGATGATTTCCATAATCGATGCCATCTGGATGCCCTAAGAAATAGAATTTCCCTTCACTTTCTATATATGTTATATCATTTGCCAAGAAATCATAAATTTCAACTGTTTGAGAATATCCTGAAATGACAAAGAATATTAAGAGATTAGTAATTAAAGACTTCATAAGGCTGAGTATTGATAAATTATTTTGGAAAAAAAGGAGTATCTGATTCCTTCAGCAATTCGCAATATTTAGAAATAACTCTTTTCCAATTTTCATATCTAACAGGGACACCATTCGTGTCATAAATTACATTATAGAAAGTAATTTCTTTTGTACATAAAAGTTGTAGGAATACTAACCTTCTTCTGTAAAGAAGCTACGTTCTTCAAATACACCATTTTCAAATTTAAATGTTCTAAATAAAATCTGCTTTTCCCCTCTGAAAAGCAACTCTTGAATATTCCACGTTAAAGAGATTGTTTCTCCAAATGGAGAAACAATCTTTTGTTCAACAAAAATAAATTTTTAAAAAATTGCTCCCCTTCCTACCACTTCAATAAACTGGTTTGTGTTTTCCAAAATGGCCATAATCTCTACTTGGATTATTATTGGACAACAGGGAGCCTTTCTTTAAAGTTGATTTATTTTAATGAAATAACTATCCTTATATTTTCCTTGATCTTCTTTAAAAAGCGAGTTGCTACGAAAATCAATTTCATGTTTCGTTAAGTTTATGGATTCATCTAATTTAAATCCAGTTTGCATCTTTATGGTCTTATCGTAATAATGAATAAAAAAATGTGATTCATTTTCTGAACCGATGTATCTCAAAGATTCATTATCTCCTAATTTCTCTTTCAATTCTTTCTTGTCAACTTGAATAAATCCACTTTGATAAGATTCTGAATTATGACATGTCTTCAGATACTTAACCAACTCTTTATTTGATGCACAACCAAAGAATAATAAACTTAATGTAATCATAATTAATAGTAAATTTCTCATAAAATTAATTTTGTACAGAATAAGACATAAAGGAATACCTCCGTATTGCCATCTGTAATTGAAGGATACTTGGATGGTTAATATATGGAATATGAAGGACACCTGCATTTAATAATCCTTTTGAGGCAGCAGATACACAACTATAACCTTTCCATCTCAGAATTCCATAATCAAAGTTTTTTAAACTGGAATTTGCAAAATCATTCAATTTGTCCACCCTAACGTTAAGAATTCTAATCTTGCTAACGGTAAATTTATTTGCATCACTATAATAGTTATTCCAATCATTAACCCCTCCAGGGAAACTACCTGTTAAGAATTCTTTATTTGAGGCATTAACTGTTCCTGAAGGTCCAACTGAAATTATAGTGTTTCCACTTTTATCAACTACCGCATTATGACCAATAGGATCATTTTTTGTCATTAGACTAACTTCTTCTGCTTTAGATCCGTATGCTCCCTTCGCAAAACCATATGCATCTGATAAATTTGCAAAAGCCCCTAAACCATAACCTAAATTAGTCAGACGACTATTACCACCTTTACCTAAATACCCAAACTCTCCGGAATCAAAATTATAAGAACCAAATCCGAAACTAACAGAAAAATCCATTTGTCCACCACTAAGTGCTTTCATCCCAAGGGAATTGGCTGCAGATGCACCAACAATAGCCAACGTGTTTGAGAATGCAATTCCTGAAGTACTGATTGCATTTCCAATACCTCCTGATAAACCTCCCATAATTGCTCCACCAAACATATACGCAGCCATTCCTAATCCCGTTGCTCCACTTGCTTTTCCAAGTTGATGACCAGAATAAGCTCCAATCGCGGCACCTATTAATAATGCAACTGGAAAGTCCCCATTCGGATCCGACATAGAAGCCGGATTATTAAACATGGAGTTATAAGGGGTCTGGCTATATGCTCCCTCAGTTTTAGGGTCAATCTGCCACCATCTTCCTAAAGAAGGATCAAGTGTTCTGTACATGGCGAAATTAAGGTCTAACCCCAAATCACTTACTAACTCTATTTCATTATATTGATAGTTATTTTCGACGGTTGAACTAGAGACTGGTGTCCAACCACCTTCCATATTCATACCAAATGGATAATAATGATTCTCTTGAATAATTTCAGTATAGGTATCAGAATTTTCAATTTTATTGTTATTATTTAAATCAGCAAAATTAATTCTACTGTTTCCTAAATGATCTCTAATAACATATTCATATTGAAATTCCCCATTAGGTTTAAACAATGCTCGACCTTCACTATGTTGAACAGACTCTAATGAATTATTTGTGTATTCTATTCCTCCAACATAATCCTTTATAACTGTTGTTCCTGTTGATACATCCAAAACTGTCTTTCTTAATATTGTTCCATTTGCATCATATAACCATTCAATATTTCCAGTTGCAGTTTGAATTCTTTCAGGAAGGTTTAGAAAATTATTTTCAATACTTGATATTCCTTTGTACAAGTCCCTATTTAAATTCCCATTTTCATCATAATCAAACGGGTTAGATGTGCTTCCTCCTGGGAGTAATTTAAATCCTTTATTGAGGTCTCCTCCATCATTTACTGATGACAATAAATTTGGATTGCCATTAACTCCATAATGATAAGTCAACTGATCGATTCCTCCATATAGATAACTTCCATCAGAACAAATTCCAATAGCTCCATTCCTATTCAAATGATTTATATTGCCTCTTAAGTCATAATCTACTCCAGAAACTGAATATCTATTATCTGTGGAATAGGAACATCCTCCAGTTAAATTATTATAAAAATATTCTCGGTACTGAGCATCAGTCATTCTATTCATTACATCATATTGAAAAGAATATTCTTTAATGGTTTGATCCATCACTTGCCATTTTATATTGTCAACATTAGTTGCTCCGTAATCAATTTCCATCGCAAAGAGTTCAAAATTTTCAGGATTGAAAAGGCCTCTTATCTTTTCTTCCTCATTTACAAAAGTAAGATTTTGTAATATGTTATAGGAACCTTCTAGGTTTTGAAGTTCAGGTTCAAATAAATAAATTTCTACTCCATTATATAGAAGTACCCTCTTTAAGTTTAAAGGATAACTAAAGTCACCTGAAGTTAAATCTTCTGAAGCCGAAAAGATGTCATCAACTGAATTTTTTTGATTTGTTTTTTCAATATCAGTTCCAACTGGAGGAATTAAAAAATCCTGAGGGTTCACATCCTCTTTATCATAACAATCTAATCTAACTCTACTTCCTTCAGATGATTGCCTAAGTTGAATAAGATCATCAACTGAAAATTTAAATTTTTCACAATCATGAGGAGTAAATTGATTATCACCACATAAGGTAGTATTAACAATTCCGCAGGTAGGCAAAGAGTTAGAGATTGCAAATGGGTCAAGTTCATTTATATGAGTTAACCAACCTTTTGCATTATATCTAAAATCTAATGATTGTAAATAAGATGAATAAGAAACTTGAAAAGGCCAACCGCTAGAAACGGTGTATCCCCCTAAATTTTTCTCCACTACTTGGTTCAAGGCATTATAATTTAAATTAGCTACTTTAGTAAAAGGTGTTCCATTTGTTGTATTTCCTTCACTAACTCGATGAGATATTGTTTTTAGCCTTCCCCCATTATCGTATTGGTTTACATTTTGGGTAGCTAAAGATGAATAACCTGTGTGGGCATTATTGCTCATAGCTACCAAAATGTAAAATAGGAAATGTATTGTTATAAATTCGCTTCAAAATTTCACTTTTTTAACCATTGCCCTCACATCCAAAACCACCTGCCCAATCTTAAACCGATACCTTCCATGAATATGAATATGTTGCCAAGCAATAGGAGATACTTTTTTAATCAAATCCACTTCCAACACATTATCTTGTTCCTCGTGATAAGCCAATAATTCGGACAACAACCAAGTGTTGTAGTAAATCATTGCATTCGTTAGCAGTCGATTAGATTCACT
>JBNMOV010000316.1:0-6015 GCA_051275765.1 Maribacter sp.
CTACCTTGTTATTAGTTTTTGCGATTGTTTTGGCATTTGGTAGAGGTGTAGGAATTATCTTTCTTGCTGTTGGACTGACGATGTGGGTAGATGTGGCAAGAATAGTAAGAGGACAAGTTCTCGCTGTCAAAGAAATGCAATACATCGAAGCTGCACAGGCTTTTGGGTATAGTTCATTCAGAATTATGTTCAGACATATTTTACCCAATATATTAGGTCCTGTAATGGTCATAGCTGCTGCTAATTTTGCTACAGCTATTCTTTTGGAAGCAGGACTGAGCTATCTAGGATTTGGCGTTCAGCCCCCTACTCCTTCTTGGGGAACAATGCTGAATGAAAATTATGGCTATGCGATTAGTGGAAAACCATTATTGGCGTTAGTTCCTGCATTGGCTGTCATGCTTTTAGTACTTTCATTCAATTTATTAGGAAATGGACTTAGGGATGCTTTAGATGTGAAGATGAAATCCTAAGGCTAGTTTTTATGTAAATTCTTTCTGCTTTCCTTTTTTCATCCCCCCCCATTTATCGATTTTACCACAAATGAAAAAAAAAATGGACATCACATTAAAAAATAAAGCATATGATTTTAAACATATATATATTTGTTTGAACATACGTGAAATAACTTTACCGAATACTGAAACGAAGTAAAAACTCCCCAGTTTTTAAAAATCCCTACGTAAACCAATGGAATTTATAGATTGAGACCTATTTGTTTTATTTACGTATTAAAATATTATCAGTGATGGATTCAGGAAAAAAAAATACAATGAAAGGGGGGGGCGAACTAACTCCTGAGGTAATAGAATCAGCTATATTGGAAATACTCAATGAAGCAGGAGAGATTCTTAAAATGTATGAAATAGACGGTGCTGTAATCAGTGTGAGTCTAGGATTACTACCTAATAAAAAAAGAAAGCAAAAGCCAGTAAGTGATCAAGGTTATAAACTGTCGATCAACGAAAATGATGATTTTGCAATAGCTGTAACTTACAAACATCCTAAGTTCAAAAATAAGGAGAAATAAAGAATGAGTAGCAATTGTTGGCAGGTTTTCACTGTCAATAATTGTGCTTCTTATTAGCAGTAGTATTTTCAAATGTCCATGTAATGCGTTCTTTTTGTGGGTTCTGCCTTTTGGCACAATCTTTCTTTTGGCATATCTGGCAAGAGAGTGGTTCGCATGGGTCTACATGAACGAATAACTCAATAGGTCTTTCACTTAGATTCTTGACCAAATCCTCGAATTCTTTCATAGAATCATGGCTTTGTCGAGTATCATAATACCAAGGCAAAGTGAGGTGACAATCAAGGTGCAGGCTACTGCCATATTGAATCATACGGACATTGTGCATATCTACCCAGTCGTCAGATCTGTGAATATCCACTTCGTTTACAAATGAACGAATAAGCTCCTCGTCTGCTTTATCCATGATACCTGCTATGCTTTTTCTTAGCAGACCATATCCAGTAATGATAATAATGAAGCCAAATAAAACAGCTACCACATTATCCAGCTTATCTATACCTGAACACATCACTATCCCCAATCCTATAATTAACCCAATAGAAGAATAAGCATCGCTTTTAAGATGTTTTCCACTCGCTTCTAATGTGATGGATGAAATTTCTTGGGATTTTTTGACTAGAAAATGGCCCATGATATAATTCACAAGACCAGAAAAAGCAGTAATAACCAATCCTAGATCCAAGCCAGAAACCTCGTGTGGATTAAAGAAATCCCAATAAGACTTGAATAAGATAATCAATCCCGCCACTAGAATCAAAGCTCCCTCAAATCCAGCAGAAAGAAATTCTATCTTTCCATGGCCATAGGGATGATCCTCATCTTTGGGCTTCCATGCTAAGGAAAGGCTGTATAAAGCAAAGATGCCAGCTACAATATTAATGATGCTTTCCAATGCATCTGTAAGAATAGCATTAGAATTCGTCCACCACCACGCAATAAATTTCAGGATAAGAAGAAGAACTCCTATTCCTAATACAATGATGGGTAATTTAAGATTTTTTTGCTTTCTCATTTAAACCAATAAACTCTAAGTCATACAAAGAAGCAAATTTATTACTAATGAATCAAGCAAAATAAAGCTATGTGTTGTAAATTTGCACTTTTAAATAACTTTCTAAGTCATCATTTTACGTACAGCCAGCCTGCAACTGGTTATAAATCGTTCAAACATGAAAAAGAAAAGCCTACATAATAGGGTTAGTAGAGAAGAGCTAAAACGTCAACTCGTAGAAAGCGAAGAAGATCGGACCACACTTTCATTCTATAAATACTACCAGATTAAAAATACCAATTTCTTTAGGGATTATCTCTATTATGAATGGAGTGAATTGGGGGTAATGGGACGTATATATATTGCTAATGAAGGCATAAATGGACAAATGTCCGTTCCTTCTGCAAATTTTGAGGATTTCAAAATGAAGATGGCAGAAGTACTTTTTCTAAATGGTATTCGTCTGAATATAGCCAGAGAAGATAATGGAAAATCATTTTTTAAACTAGCTATCAAAGTAAGAAATAAGATAGTAGCAGATGGCTTGAATGACGAAACATTCGATGTAACAGATAAAGGAGTTCACGTAAATGCTCAGCAATTCAATGAACTCACTGACGATCCTAATACGATTCTCATAGATATGAGAAATCATTACGAAACAGAAGTAGGATATTTTGATGGAGCAGAATTACCAGATGCTGCGACATTTAGAGAGCTATTGCCAGAAGTAATAGAAGATTATCAAGGTAAAAAGGATACCAAAGTTGTCATGTACTGTACTGGAGGTATTCGCTGCGAAAAAGCAAGTGCATATTTTAAGCACAATGGCTTCAATCAAGTATTTCAACTAGATGGAGGTATCATAGAATATGCTAAGCAAGTAGAAGAACAAGGATTGAAGAATAAATTCAGAGGAAAGAATTTCGTTTTTGATGAAAGACTAGGCGAACGTATTTCCACTGAAATCGTATCCAATTGCCATCAATGTGGAAAACCTAGTGATACACATATCAATTGTGCCAATGATCCTTGTCACCTGTTATTCATCCAGTGTAAAGAATGTAAACAAGCACATGCTGCTTGTTGCTCCTCTAAATGCCATGACTTCATCCAATTATCAGAGGAAGAACAACAAGAAAAAAAGAATACGACCCTTTTCAATGGAACAAAATTTGGAAAAGGAAGATATAAGGCTCATAAGGATGGAACGTTGGAATGATATTTTAGAGAGTAGGTCTATGTTTCTTATTCCCTTATCATAACAAAAACTATCTTTGCAGCTAATTAATTCAATCAGCACTTAGCTAGTTTGGATGTTCAATAATCAAAACAAAAAAATGGGATTGTTATTTATTTATGGAGCTATCTCCATATTCTTTTCTTTTTTATGCTCCATTCTTGAAGCAGTTTTATTAAGCGTCACACCTACTTTTATTAATGTAAAGAAAAAAGAAGGAAAGGCATATGCTGCAACTTTGGAGGAATTCAAGAAGGATGTAGATAGACCACTTATTGCAATTCTTACTTTGAATACAATTGCTCATACAGTAGGTGCAATACTTGTGGGAGGTGAAGCAGAAAAATATTATGCAGGTGAAGGCACTGGCGTATTTATGGTTTCTGCAATCATGACTATTCTCATTCTAGTAGCTTCTGAAATTATTCCTAAAACAATTGGAGCAACGTATTGGAAAAGTTTAGCTGGATTCACAGCTTCTGCCCTTAATATCTTAATCTTCCCGCTCAAATGGACAGGAATATTATGGGTATTACAATTAACGACGAAGCTTGTAGGAAAAAGTGCACATGGCAGCGTTCTCAGTCGCCAAGATTTTGCAGTAATGACAGAAATGGGTGAGAAAGAAGGTACACTAAAAAATAGTGAATCTCGTATCATCAATAATTTATTACAATTTGATAGTATCACAGCCAAGGATATCATGACACCAAGAACAGTTGTTGTAGCTGTTCCAGAAACGATGACACTGATAGAATATTATGAAAAATATCCTAATCTTCGTTTCTCACGTATTCCTGTTTTTCATGATACTAATGATAACGTAACAGGAGTGTTTTTGAAGGATGAGTTGTTATTGAATCTAGCTAAAGGAAACAAGACGATGACAGTAGGCAGTCTTGCCAGTCCTATTGAAATGGTCAATGAAGACGTACCGCTATCCAAAATTTTCAACCTTTTTCTAGAGCAAAGAATCCACATCGCATTAGTTATTGGGGAATATGGAGGAATGCAAGGAGTCGTGAGTATGGAAGATGTATTAGAAACATTATTAGGCTTAGAAATCATGGATGAATCTGATAATGCAGAAGATATGCAGCATCTCGCTCGCCAAAAATGGAAAGAAAGAGCTAAGAAGTTAGGTCTGGTAGATGGAGAAAATGAGGATTAATTCTCACAGTAATTACCAGTATATATAATTTTTACGAAGATAAGACAAACAAAGGTCGCCTAACTAGGTGACCTTTGTTATTTTTGCAGGATGGAAAGCAAACTTATCATCGGAACAAGAGGAAGTAAACTAGCACTTTGGCAAGCATATTATACCCAAAAATTGCTAAAAGATATAGGTGTAGAATCGGAATTGAACATCATCAAAACTCAAGGCGATAAGATTCAGCACTTGACTTTTGATAAATTGGAAGGTAAGGGCTTCTTTACTAAAGAGATTGAAGATTGTTTGCTACGTGGAGATATTCATTTGGCAGTTCATTCCATGAAAGATTTACCTACTAATTCCCCAAAAGGATTATGTATTACAGCCGTTTCTTATCGAGCTAATCCTGCGGATACATTAGTTATTAGAAAAGATTCAGTAGAACAGCGAATTTTAAAAGTAAAAGAAGGTGGTGTAGTAGGAACATCATCTGCCAGACGTAAATCACAAATTCTAGATTTTAGACCAGATTTGGAAATCAAGGATATTCGTGGAAACGTCCCTACGCGATTACGTAAATTACAAGAAGGAAAGTTTGATGCTATTCTATTAGCAGCAGCTGGTTTGGAACGTTTGGAAATGGATCTTTCTCCTTTTGAAATCATCCACATGAATCCAAAGGAATTCGTACCAGCACCAGCCCAAGGTGTTCTAGCATTCCAAACACAAGAGAATGATTTAGCTACAAGGAGAATCCTAAAAAAACTACACAACTCTAATGTTTCTGTATGTACTAATGTAGAACGAAAAGTACTGAACCTTTTAGATGGAGGTTGCCAAATGCCACTTGGAGTATATTGTGAAAAAGATGAATCAGGCTACTATCATGTGTGGGCTGCTAAGGCAGATGCATGGGATAAAAAACCAAAAAGAATATCGCTATCGTCTGGTACATTTCATGAGCTCGCTGAAAATGTGGTAAATAAGCTAAAAGCTTAACAGTTTATACCAATTTAAATTTATAAATTCGCATTGGATTTGCTTAAATTCTTGGAATTATATGCCACATTTATGATTTAATTTGGTATTATATGTAAGATTCTGTAAGAATACTCCAAAGAGAATATACTGAAACAGTAAAATTTGTAGTAGTAGAGTAACTTACAAGTAATAATAAAAATAAAGAAAGCCGATTCAGTAGAACTGAATCGGCTTTCTTTATACAAGATTAGATTTAGAATACAAGAAAAGATTTATCTAAAAATCTTAATATCTCTACATCTAACTATCTAATTTAGTATCTGTAATATTCTGGCTTGTATGGTCCTTGTTGAGGTACACCGATATAATCAGCTTGATCCTTAGACAATTCTTCTAATACTACACCAATCTTAGCTAAGTGAAGTCTTGCAACTTCCTCATCCAAATGCTTAGGAAGCATATAAACTTGGTTTTCATACTGGTCAGCATTATTCCATAGTTCTAGCTGAGCCAAAACCTGATTCGTAAATGAATTAGACATTACGAATGATGGGTGACCTGTAGCACAACCTAGATTAACTAGACGTCCTTCTGCCAAAATCAATACATCACTT
>JBNMOV010000317.1:0-5982 GCA_051275765.1 Maribacter sp.
GTTATTTTGATTTCATATTGACTGGTCACTATATTTCAGTACTGTGTTCATTCGTTCTGGTTCTTTTTTGTGGAAAAAAGAACCAAAAACTACCCGACCGTATGCAGTTCTTAACGCTACAACAATACTTAAAATCCTAAACAAAATAAAAACTCGCTTTAACAGTATTTTTCATCCCTAAGTGATGCTATTAAAAGAGAAAAATATCGAATTAGTGAGTTTATGCAATTTAGGATTTTCAGTACTTTTTGAACGTTAAAAAATCCATCGGGTCTAGATTTTTTTGGTACTTTTTTTATCAATGAAAAAAAGTACGAGAGATAAAAGAATAGCTGAACTCAAAACGCTACATAGCGTTATTCGAATATGAATAATATCATTAGAACGATATGTTGCGTAACATCAGTTAATAATTTTGTCCTTATCCCAACAGTTAATTAGCGTTACAAATAATACCCTTATGTTTGTATTGTCGTTTAGGAGGTAAGCTTTCCTAATAGATAGAATAAATTCCTCCCAGAAAGAGAGGCTAGGAGAGATTAATAAGTTTAAATATTCAAGCAAATCAAAATCATAAAAAAATACTATATATTATTTCTCTTGCTTTATCCTGTGCTACTGTTGGCACAAGAACAGCCCAATCTATCTAATTGGCGAACCAAAACTCTAGTTATCAAGAAATCTAAACCATTTCAACTAGATTCTTTGCCAGTGATACCACATACTCTAGAGATTTTTGATAACAATACAGGAGAAAGAATAGCGGATAAATACTACGATTTTAGTTATGGAGAACTCACTTGGAAAAGAACACCTTTACCAGATACGATAGATCTCAGATACGAAATATTGATAGTAGATTTAACTAAAAAATTCTCTCGCTTAGATACCAATTACATCAAAGTAGATCCTACTTTACCACCAGATTATATTTTTGATCCATTTGCTAAAGGCGATTCTAATAAAGATATTCTCAATCTAAAAGGAGTAGAATATAGTGGTTCATTTGCAAGAGGAATCTCATTTGGTAATAGTCAAAATCTAGTGCTTAATTCTAGTTTTAATCTCCAAATGGCAGGAACACTAGGCGATGATATAGAGATTTTGGCGGCGATAAGTGATCAGAATATTCCTTTGCAGCCAGAAGGTAATACACAGAATATCCAAGATTTTGACAGAGTATTTATACAAGTCAAAAAGGATAGGACATCTCTTATTGCAGGAGATTTTGACTTGCGTAAGCCTCCAGGATATTTCATGAATTACAATAAAAAACTACAAGGAGTAAAATTGGAAAATATTTCTAATCTCTTTGGTGGAGAATTTAAAAATTCAGGAGCATTTGCTATTTCTGGAGGTAAATTTGCGAGACAGACTTTGGTGGCTGTAGAAGGCAATCAAGGGCCATATAAATTAAGAGGAAATGAAAACGAACTCTTTATTATCGTCCTTTCTGGAACAGAGAAAGTCTATTTCGATGGCGAACTATTAGAGCGTGGAGAAATCAATGATTATACAGTAGATTACAATAGGGGAGAAGTCATTTTTACCACGAATAGACTGATGACCAAGGATAGTAGAGTTATCGTTGAGTTTGAATATACAGATCAGAATTATCTACGATTTCTATATACATTAGGTTCAGAATACGAGAAAGGAAAATGGTCTGGTAGGCTTAATTTCTATAACGAACAAGATTCCAAAACATCTTCTGGACAACAAGAATTGACAACAGCACAGATTGAATTTCTGACAGGAGCTGGTGATGCTTTTGAAGGTGCTTTCGCTCCTGGCATAGATACTTTGGAAGAATTTACGACAGATAGAATTACTTATGCTCAAATAGATACAGTAGCCAATGGATTCCTATATTCAGATATTCTTCTTTATAATACTAGTCCAGATAGTGCCAAATATACTTCACGTTTTACAGAAGTAGGACAAAATTTAGGTAACTATATTTTGAGTGCTTCTGCTGCCAATGGCAGAGTCTATGCTTGGGTAGCACCAGATCCTGCGACTGGTCAGCCACAAGGAAATTTTGAACCAGTCGTAAAATTAATCGCTCCCCAAAAACGACAGTTATTGACAATGGGTGGTCGCTATGAAATCAATCAAAAATCCTACATAGATATAGAAGGTGCGATGAGTATCAACGATAGAAATCGATTTTCTAAAGTAGATGCTAATGACGATAGAGGAACATCATTAAGAGTAGATTATCGACAATCCTATGATTTGAAAAAGAAAGATATTGCAGAATCTGATGAAGAGAAAAATAAACCTTTAGACTGGCAATTATCTACTAATGTGGCCTATGAATTCAAGCAAAAGAACTTTCAAGCACTGAGCCCATATAGAGCAGCAGAATTTACAAGGGATTGGAATATTAGTAATGCAGATATACTGGATGAACATTTGGCTGTGGGAGGATTTAATATTAAAAAGAATGGATTAGGGCAGGTTTCGTACGATTTTGGAACATTTTTGAGAGATACTTCTTATCAAGGATTTAAGCATAATTTTGCTTCATTAATCAATCAGAAAGGCTTTAGAATATTAGCCAAAGGAAGTTATCTTCAAACAGAAACGACTACGGAGAAAACCCGTTTTTTTAGACCTATTGCAGAAATATCCAAAACCTTTACAAAATTAGGCGGATTAAAAATAGGAACGACAGGAGCAAGGGAAAAAAATAGTCGCTTCGATATTGTGAATGATTCCCTTCAAAATAACAGTTTCTTCTTCGATATATTAGGATCTTATTTTGAAACCACTACTTCTAGTAAGACTAAATTAGGTGGAAAATATAGCAGAAGATGGGATTATGCAGCAGAAGAAAATGAATTTTCTATTTCTACAGTAGCAGACGAAGTGAATATCAATGGACAATGGAATGCCTCCAAAGCTTCTCGCCTGAAATGGAATATGACTTATCGAAATCTAAGGATAGTCA
Source organism: Maribacter sp. (assembly GCA_051275765.1). Lineage (GTDB taxonomy): Bacteria > Bacteroidota > Bacteroidia > Chitinophagales > Saprospiraceae > JAHDCE01. The sequence continues at coordinate 2,957 of JBNMOV010000317.1, forward strand.
ATGAAGAATTGACGACAGAAGAATCATTGGGAACGTATCTAGGAAGATTAGAACACAGCCTTAAATTACTCAAGGGAGCATTGCGAAGCAGCACGATTTATGAAATAGGTTCAGGACAAGAACCAGAATTGGAATTTGTCTACCAAAAAGTAAATCCAGGAGAAGGAATTTATACTTGGTTGGATAGGAATTTGGATAGTATTCCACAGTTGGATGAATTTGAAATAGCGATATTCCAAGATCAAGCAGATTACATTAGAGTGGGAACGCTCACAGATAGATATATTCGTTCTAATCTCGTCCAATTTAACAATAATTTTTATCTAGAACCTAAAGCAGTTTGGTTCAAGGAAACGAAAAATTTCAAAGCATTTTTATCTAAACTGGCACTGCAATCTACTGTTAAAATCAATCGTAAAGTACGTTTAGATGATGAGGTCAGCCAATGGAATCCCTTTGATTTATCTGTACCAGATTCCTCTTTGGTTTCATTGGGATCTGTCTATCGTGCTACTTTATATTTTAATCGTTCCAATCCAAAATATGATGCTCGTATTGGTATCAATCATGTGAATAATAGGCGAGTGCTGACCACAGGTTATGAGTCCAAAGGAAATCAAGAAAGATTCATCGCTTTTCGTTGGAATATTACTAAAAAATGGAGTACGAATCTTCAACTTTTAGAAGGCTGGAGATTATCCGATTCTGAATTTTTTGACAATAAGGATTATCGCATTAGATACTATAAGATAGAACCTAAATTAACCTTTCAGCCCTCCAAAAATTTCAGAGTCATTCAATCCTATAAATACGAACAAGGCAATAATAGAATAGGCGATTCAGAATCCATTACAAAGCACGATGCTAATATGGAAATCACCTTTAATCAATCCTCCAAAACCTCTATTCGAGCCAAGTTATCATTCGTAAGTGTAGAATATAAAGGCGAAGTCAATACGCCAGTCAGTTTCACGATGCTAGAAGGTTTACAAGACGGCTTAAACTATCTTTGGAATATCTCATTCGATAGGAAACTGTCAAGAAACCTTCTCCTAAGCATGAGTTATGATGGCAGAAAAACGGGAGAAGCTAAGGTTGTTCATGTAGGAAGAGCTTCTATCAGAGCTACTTTTTAACGTCTTTTAGCAGACTAAGACAGTCATTCCAGAGAAAAAATAAAATGATTTTTAACTATCAGCCCTTACTTATACGCAATTGAATAATAACTTTCGTATATAAATGAACTCCTTTAGCTGATTACTTCGTTACAAATACTCGCTGATGCTAAGGTATCGCCTGCCTTTTGTGCCTCGTCCTCAACAAAATGAGTAACATATCCGATACAAAATACATTATTCAATTGCGTATTAGTTGATAATATCCTTAATTTGTCAAGACTATATAAGAAAATACTAAACCATGCGTTTTACCAATCTGATTTTCATCCTTCTTTTTTTACCATTTGCTGGAATAGCTCAGAGTCATGATTTTTGGACGGTATATACTCAATCTATATCCTCAGACAATAGGCAAATCGTGCCAGATAAATATAACGTATTCGAACTAAATGAATCTATGTTCAAAGAAGCATTGGCTCGTTTGGATAATTCAAATGAGATAGAAATATCATTGCCTTTGCCAGATGGAGAAGAAGCTATTTTTAAAACGCAGTATGATCCTATTATGCATGCTGACTTGGCAGCAACATTCCCTCAGATCAGGACATATAAAGTGATTAATTCTAAAGATAAGGGAGAATGGGGTAGAATAGATCTCACTCTAAAAGGCTTTCATGGAATTATCTTTTCCAGAAAAGGGACGATATATATTGATCCATTTGCCACGGATACTCCAGAGAAATACATTGCTTATTACAAAAGAGATTTTACCACTACGAAATCAGAAACGCATTCCTGTGGAGTGGATACCAATCCAGGTGATTATCAAATGGAAGAAGGAGAAATATCTCTCAATCATTATCGAGGAGGAGGAACCACATTAGAATTGAGGACATACCGATTAGCATTGGCTGCCACAGCGGAATATACTGAATTTCATGGCGGAACAGTAGCTGATGCTATGTCTGCAATGGTTACGACAATGAATAGGGTGAATGGCGTATATGAAAGGGATTTATCTATTAGAATGGAATTTGTAGCTGATAATGATAATTTGATTTATACCAGTTCAAATAGTGATCCTTATTCTAACGGTAATGCAGGTACGATGCTGAATGAAAATCATAATACTTGTAATGCTGTAATTGGGGGAGCTAATTATGATATAGGACATGTATTCGGGACAAATAGTGGAGGCGTTGCTGCTTTGGGTTCTGTATGCTCTATTTCCGAAAAAGGAAGGGGAGTAACTGGAAGTGGAAATCCGGTAAATGATCCTTTCGATATAGATTATGTTTGTCATGAGATGGGGCATCAGTTCGCAGCTAATCACACATTTAATAATTGTGGTGGCAATGAAAATTTTGCTACAGCAATGGAACCTGGTAGTGGTTCAACGATTATGTCATATGCAGGATTATGCGGATCGGATAATATCCAAAATAATTCTGATGATTACTTCCATGTGGTATCCTTGGAACAAATCCTTTCTTATACGACATCTGGTTTTGCTTATGATTGTGCCGTAAAAACTTCTACTGACAATGTTGGACCAGAAGTATCTGTCATTTCGAGTGGATTTTTTATTCCTCAATCAACGCCCTTTGAATTAGATGCTACAGCTACTGATGCCAATAATGACGATTTGGTATATTGCTGGGAACAATATAATGTAGGACCTTTATCTTCATTGGGTAGTCCTTCTGGAAATGCTCCATCTTTTCGTTCAAGGGAACCAAGCAGCGAATCCAATCGGATTTTCCCTAGATTCTCAACGATTCTTTCAGGCTTTTTTGATAACAAAGAGGTACTGCCTAGCTATGGTCGAAATATGGATTTTAAAGTAACAGTAAGGGATAATAATATACAAGGTGGCATTGTCACCATAGAACAAGTCAGTTTTGATGT
>JBNMOV010000318.1:0-5968 GCA_051275765.1 Maribacter sp.
GTTATTTATTCAACATCCCTTAGTCAGGCAAACCTTTTTTTGCTAAAGCTATTTTCAAAAAAGATATTCTAAGAGAAACGCTCTTATTTTTGATATTTACTTTTTTATCTTTATGGCTTTTAGCAACATTAATTTTCTCATAGACGAAGAACTACTTATCCATTTTTGGGTATTATTGCTAGCTGGCGTTCGACTGCTCATTCAAGGGATTGGAAGAAGTGAGAGAAGCGGGAAATTTGCTGGTTTCTACTAGAAATCAAGCTATGTCACTAAAATTAGAAGATGAAACAAGCGACGAAAATTTATAAGATTTCGAATCCTAACTACTAATTCAGCACGATATTATTAAAATCTCAACAAAACGACCATTTTTTTAACAGTTTATTCATATTATCATAGCTAAGTAAATCTTAATTTTGACCTAGGGAAAACTATTCACTAAGGGAACTTGTCATTATTTTATAGGAATGACAAAAGAATACATCACTAATTGATCTATGAGAGTAATAACTGTACTTTTTCTAAGCATACTTTGTTGGACATCGGTAGCATCTGCCAAGAGCGGCTATCAGATAGAATTGGAACTAGAAAATTTTGAAGAGAAAGAAATTATTCTAGCATCTTACTATGGAAGTAGCAATAAGATAGTCGATACATTCGCTATTAATAAAAAGGGCACTTTCGTCTTGAAAGGAGATGAACCATTGGAAGGAGGAGCTTATTTGATCATATTACCACCAGAAAATAAATTCTTTGAAATTATTTTAGATAAAGAACAATTCTTTTCCCTTAAATGCGATCCTGCTAAAGCAGTAGAAACGATGAAAGTTAAGGGTTCTGAAGAAAACAGAATTTTCTATGATTATCTTAGATTTTTAGCAAAAAAGCGAATAGAAGCAGAAGCCATCAGTAAAGAGATGGAAGCTGCAAAAACTGATAAGGAAAAGGAAAAAATCAATTCTACAAGAGATAAACTAGATAAGGATGTAAGTACATATTTTGAAAATATTATCACTAAATATCCACACAGCATCATGGCAATTGTAATAAATGCAACCAAGCCTCCAGTAGATATGCCAAAATCTATGTCTGACGCTGATGACACAGAAAGATATCTTTACTATAAACAACACTATTTTGACAATATGGATTTGGGCGATGAAAGATTATTGCGTACCAATTTCCTTTTCAAAAGAGTAGAATACTACACAGAAAAACTCACGCCACAAATTCCTGATTCTATTAATCTGGCAATTGACTATATTCTTGCTCCAATGAAAAAGGATGGTGATATGTTTAAATATTATTTAGTTCATTTTCTTAATAAATACGCTAAATCCAAGATAGTGGGAATGGATGCAGTCTATGTTTATATCGTTGAGAATTATTACATGAAAGGACTCGCCTCTTGGACAGATAAGGTAACACTAGAAAAGATTATTAAAACAGCAATGGAATTAAAACCTATTTTAATAGGTAAGCAAGCTCCAAATATCAGACTGAAACAAAAAGACGGAACACCTCTAGCAATAGAAGATGTAGTTGCAGATTATACCATTTTATATTTTTGGGATCCAGATTGTGGACATTGCAAAAAAGTATCTCCAGAAATGATCGCCTTCCAAACCAAATACGAAGAAAAAGGCGTAAAACTACTAGGCATCTGTACAGAAATAAGAGATGAGGTCAAAAAATGCTGGGAAACGATAGACGAAAGGGGATATAATTGGCTCAATCTAGTAGATCCTTATTTACAATCTCGTTATAAGACCTTGTATAATATTAAATCTACGCCACAGATTTTCGTATTGGATAAGAATAAAAAAATTATCATGAAAAGAATCGGTGCAGAACAACTGGGAGATGTGATGGATAAGATCATTGAAAGAGATCAGAAGTTGTTGGAGAATAAGAAGACAGAGGATAAATAATATCTATCCATTGACTAAACAACCTATTCCTTTTTAGTGTTTGAACTATTGAGATATCTAATAAGCAAAACCTAGTTGTCTCAATATCTTAATATATCAACATCTTAACATCTCAAAATGATAGGTTGGCAATTTTCAGAATATACAGCAAAGAGCGAAGGACAAACTCCTTTCGAGCGACTATTGGATTTATTTCAACAATTATTGCTGCATACCTCTGGCGATGTAGATGAAGCATTGAGTTGGCTCACAGAACTAGATAAGGAACATAATCTTACAGATAATGATTATGGCATTGCAGATTTTATTAAGGACTTAGAAGATAAAGGTTATATCCAATCTCCAAACAAAGGAAAAGGTGGTGGTTTCACACCTACAGCCAAGATGGAAATCAACCTCCGTCAATCTGCATTGAAAGACGTATTTGGAGATATAAAAAAATCCAAACGAGGTAATCACAATACTAGAAGTGGCGGAATGGGTGATGAATTTACATCAGAAATCCGTCCTTATCAATTTGGAGATAGCTTAGAACATCTGGCACTTTCAGAGTCCATTAGAAATGCACAAATCAATAATGGTATAGACGATTTCAAGCTCACACAACGAGATTTGGAAATAAGAGAAACTTTCTACCAAAGCCAAATGAGTACGGTTTTGATGATAGATATTTCTCACTCCATGATCCTGTATGGAGAAGATCGCATCACGCCAGCGAAGAAAGTCGCCATGGCATTGGCAGAATATATTACGACTAAATTTCCTAAGGATACACTAGATATTATCGTATTTGGAAATGATGCTTGGCGAATAGAAATTAAAGATTTACCTTATCTCAAAGTAGGTCCATATCACACGAATACTGTAGCTGGCGTACAACTTGCTATGGATATTTTGCGTAAACGTAAAAATCCTAATAAGCAGATCTTCATGATCACAGATGGTAAGCCCACTTGTATCAAAAAAGGTAAGAAATACTACAAAAACTCTTGGGGATTAGATAAAGGAATCATTAATCGTACACTTAATCTAGCGAATCAGTGTAGGAAATTGAAAATTCCTATTACTACATTTATGATTGCTCAAGATCCGTATTTAGTACAATTCGTAGAAAAATTTACTGCTGCTAATAATGGTAAAGCATTTTACTCTAGTTTAAAAGGACTAGGTGAATTCGTATTCAAGGATTACAAGCAAAATAAATCTAAAAGAAAAGGAAGAGGATCGAGATAGGGTTCATTGTTCCACGGCTACATGGTTTTATTGATCTATTAATTACAAAACTGGTAACTGTTTACTGGTTACTGACAAGTTTTGTTTTTACGATTATGCTTGCTATTTTGTGTCATAGAGCAAAACTTATTAATGGAGGATAACACTCAAACTGGCACTTCAATAACTATATTTTCTAAAATTTTAATAATACTATTACTGGTATGTATAGGTTTTACTATATCTGCTCAGAACGAAGTTTATCCACAAGAAGTTAAATTTTCTCCACGAGGAGGTTTTTTCGATGAATCCGTAAAGGTCATTCTTTCCCATCACGATCCAAAAGCTAAGATATACTTCACGCTAGATGGTAGCGAACCAGATAAAAAATCCACTTTATTTATAGTTCCTATTCATATAAAGCAGACGAGAGTCGTTCGTGCGATTGCTTATTATGATACAGATGAGCTAAGCAGAATGGAAACATCCACCTATTTTGTCAATGAACCTCATACGAATTGGCCAGTAGTTTCTATGACTATTGCACCAGAAATATTGTTTGATTCCATAGGTGGATTATTTGAACTAGGTGTCAATAATGAACTCACAGGATTGGCAAATTATGGTGCTAATTTTTGGGATAGGAAGGAGTATTTCATGAATTTGGAAATATTCGAAGCGGATAGTACTTGCGTATATAGAAGCCCCTGTGGTTTTAGATTATTTGGAGGAATGAGTCGTACTTTTCCACAGAAATCGATAGCAGTCGTCTCTAGATTGAGATATGGAGATAAGCGCTTCAAACACCAGTTTTTTGAAGGAACAAAGCTGAGAAAATTCAAATATCTCATTTTTCGTAATGCAGGATCAGATTGGAATAGAGGACATGGAAGGGATGTAATTATTGATAATATCGTAGATGATTGGAATATGGACAAGCAGGCACATCGCCCTTGTCATGCCTATATCAATGGCGAATATTGGGGCATTTATTATATCCGGGAAAAGATAAATACCTATTTCATCGCTTCGCACCACAGGGGAGTTCATCCAGATACGATCGATTTGGTAGAGCATAGATGGGCATTGAAAAAAGGAAGAAAGGAAGATTATACCAAGATGCTGCAATTCATCGAAGCAGCAGATATGAGTCTGGAAAAGAACTATAATTCATTGAATAGATTGATGAATATAGAAAACTACACAGACTATAAATTATTGGAAATATTTATAGATAATGTAGATGCTGGAGGAAATATAAAATTTTGGAAGGCAGATACTTATGATAATGGACGATGGAATTGGATACTCTATGATACAGATTGGGGTTTTGGCTTGATGAGACATGATGCCTATAATAATAATAGCCTTGCTTTTCATACAGAATCAGATGGTCCTACTTGGCCTAATCCACCTTGGAGTACATTTATTCTAAGGGAATTATTAACGAATCAGGAATTCGAACATTATTTCCTCAATAGATTTTGCGATAGGCTGAATACGACGTTTTTATCAGATACAATGCTGATTCGAATAGAGGAACAATATAACCTCATGCGACCAGAAATGAATCGTCAATTCGATCGTTGGAACTCTACAGAGAAAGTATGGAATATTCATTATGATCGCATGATTAATTTTGCTGAAAAACGTCCAAAGATCATGTGGAAACATCTGATGGAAAAATTTGATACTGGTAGAAAAGTCTTATTGAATGTTTCCGCAGGTGGACGGGGTAGGGTAATGGTCAATGAAAATATTAAGGCATCTTATAATAATCCTTTTAGTGGATATTATTTTGAGAAAGTTCCAGTTAGATTACATGCAGAGCCACGATTAGGTTATAAATTCTCGCATTGGGAAGGAACAGATGATACTACTCCTTTGATTACGATTGATTTGAAAAGGCGGCATACTGCGAATTATAAAGCTGTTTTTGTTCCCTTGAGTACAGTATTGATGGATTCGATTATTTTCAATGAAGTAAGCATTTACAACAAACGTACAGGTGATTGGATGGAACTTCATAACACCACAAAATATACCATCGACGTAGAAAATTGGATAGTAAAAAATAAGAAAAAGGAATTTCGATTACCTAAATTCCTACTAGAACCTAAAGGCTACATGATATTGGCAAAAGATACTTCTCGCTTCCTTCAAGTATTCCCTAGCTATGCCAATAAAGTAATTGGCAACTTTGATTTTGGTTTAGATAGAGAAAAAGATCGATTAGAGTTATATACAAGAAAAGGAGCAACAGTAGATACCTTTTCCTACAATATAGCTACTCCTGGAAGTGATTTTACTATCGATCTAAAATCTCCTTACTTAGATAATGGAGATAGCATCAACTGGGAAGTGAAATATGGAGGAGGCACACCTGCTATGATTAATCCATCCTATCTTTCTACACTAACTAGAGAATCCAAAATTCGCTGGGTAATTGTAGGTTTGATAGGAGGTGCGATGTTGATATTTACGATAGGATATTTTGCGTTTAGTGATAAGTGAAACGAATTCAATTGAGCCATTATGCTTGTTCTTTTTCCTTCTAAAAAGCACAAAAAATAGTTCCGTAGCTACGGCTATGGGATGATTTTTTGAATTCTTTAGAAGAAAAAATTACTACCCATTCTGGCTCAATTTATTAAATACGTTTCACTAAGTGATGCTCCATTTTATTAATTCCAGATAGTTATTTATTTAACAGCCTTAGTAGTTAGTCAAGCTAATACACTGTAAAATAAGTAATCTTAAGTTTTGATGGCTTCTTTTGAAATTTGGACATCGTTATTTTTCTCCACCGTAGCTAAGGCTACGCT
>JBNMOV010000319.1:0-5948 GCA_051275765.1 Maribacter sp.
AAAAGGGAAAACAACTACTAAACAAGATGGGGAACAATGAACAAAATTACTAAGCAATTAATCATACCTATCGTCTGGATCTTTAATACGATATGTCTAATCCGTATAGGTTTAGAGATGTTTTTATTTAACTTATCCGGTTACAACGTTTATCGTATTTTGGATATGCCTAGTAAGGATTTTCTTTATAACAAAAAAATTGCTTACAAAGTATTAAAAGTAGAAAGTGGTGGATTTTTAAGTACTAAAATAAATGCTGAGTAAATGGCAAAAAAACTAAATGAATTAGGCGATAAAGGTTGAGATTTAGTCACATCTGTAGAAGTAACTGGGAAAGGTGGTTCGATTAAATAAACTTTATTAATTTTAAAGAAGTATAAATAATTCAATGTCCTTAATGATATTATCATTTTTATTTGGTAGCAATTATATAATACATCATAAGGATAAAAAATCACCATCGAGTTTCTAGATAAGAAAATGTTTGATATCTCCAAAAAAATACGAATTGACTTAAAGAGCGAGGAGATTGACATCAAAGATTTACTACATCAAATGAAGCTCAACTAGCACCACTCTATCCAATTTGCATGACCATTCGTCACAGCTATTAATTCTTCTTTTTTGACACCATTTTTATATGTTGTCAAAACAACCAATACGCCATTTTTTCCAAAATCTGTAGAAAATATACCACTGCCTTCTACTGCCAGATAATCCAAATTTCTTTGACTGCCTATTTCATCTATTAATGTCCTAAATTCCTGTCGTTCTTCTTCTGTAAACTGGTATAAGGCATGAGTATGAAAAATGAATAAAGGCAAATTCTGTTCTTGTGCTAGAATGATCCTTTCAAAATCATGAAGCGTACTCGCCACTTCAAAATCAATAACTAAATTTTGAGCGATTTCAATGGCTTGCTCCATTTTTTCAAAACGAGCCGTTCTATCTGCCCAAATTAATGCCTTTAGCCAGATAGCATTATCTTTTTCTTTCACATCCAATGGATTCTGATCGATTCCTACCTTGCGATTAATAATAGGTAAATGATTAAAAACAGGTAGTTGCCCTTTTCTAATTTCGCTATTTATTTTCACTTCACTATTCCCTAATATTTTCTCATCATTATAATGATATTCATACTTATCAAAATGCAATGTCAAGCCTGCACTTGTACCAATATCCACAATATTCATTTTTTCATTTCCATACAGCGACGATAAAATAGGCATGAGATAAGCACATCTATTTAGTGCATTCGTTTGCACGATTCTAGATTGTTCTATAGCGATAATTTCCGCCTTATTATCCAAGCAGAATTGCTTAAATAACTCAAAGGGGAAATCATTTTTATGATCATCAAAAATAGAAGGATAATACTTCGCTAATTCAGCATTCTTATCTTTTAAAAGTAAATAATGTACTGCTCCAAAAAAGAGATTTGGCATAGGTTGCCTTTCTTGACACATGGAAGCAATTTCGATGAGTTCATCGTCATTGGCTATCTGATGGGACAACTGAAAATACATGGGAGACACATTCTTGCATTCCGTTTCTGCGAATCTTATAAACCAATCTTTTAATAATTGCCTTTCAGTTTTGGAGTAATCCATTATAAAAAATTTAGGAATCAATTAAATTATTTACAAAAATAGCCTTTTAGTATAAATATTGCCAAAGTCAGTTTAATTTTGACAACAGGAAATATATCAACAATAATCAGTAGAGATGCAGTATTTTGCGTCTTAGCAAACAAAACCATAACAATAAAAAATAAGGAATAACAAACCAATATACAGACGCAATGCTTTGCGTCTCGCCAAAACCAAAGCTATGCAACAAGCCATAATAGAAGATGAAAGTTTCAAACAAGAAGATTATCAAAAATCACTCTTAAAAAAAGCGAGATATGATAATTGTAGTTTCAGTCACTGCAATTTCTCGAATGCTAATATTACTGAAATTACTTTTACAGAATGTACTTTCGACAACTGTGATTTCAGCATGGCTAATATTAGCAACACCGCTTTTAAGGAAGTCCAATTTAGTCAATGCAAATTAATGGGCTTACGTTTTGAAGATTGCAACCAGTTTCTATTAGATTTTTCTTTTGAAGACTGTAATCTTAATTTGGCTTCTTTCTATGAATTGAAAATCAAGAATACGAGTTTCAAAAAATGTAATTTACAAGAAGCAGATTTCTCGTCTACAGATTTAACTCAAGCTATTTTTGATAATTGTGATTTTAAAAATGCTACTTTTGACAAAACAAATCTAAGTAAGGCAGATTTCAGGAGTTCTTATCATTATTCCATCGATCCAGAACAGAATACGATTAAAAAAGCTAAGTTTTCATTGGATAGTGTGAGGGGTTTATTGGATAGGTATGATATAAAAATAGAGGGATGAGTGAACATGGAATCTTAATAACTTTACTGTATTAATACGCAATTGAATAATAACTTTCGTATATAAATCGACTCCTTTAGCTGATTACTTCGTTACAAATACTCGCTGATGCTAAGGCATCGCCTGCGTTCTGTGCCTCGTCCTCAACAAAATGAGTAACATATCCAATACGAAATACATTATTCAATTGCGTATAAATCTTGTAATCAAGTATATTGATAGTATATTTGCCATCAATTGAATAGCATTTCAAATAGCAAGAGAACCAAATAAAACATATGATGATCATCTCATCTATGGTCATGTACGTACAAGTTTCAAAAACCATTATGCACTGAGCATGCAATAAACATAATTCATAAAGGCTGTATAATGGCTAAGAACAAACTAATAGCACCTTTCTTAAAATGGGTTGGAGGAAAAAGGCAATTGATGCCTACCATCCAAGGGTACGTCCCTAAAAATATTTCTACTTATTATGAGCCTTTTATAGGCGGAGGAGCTGTATTATTTCATCTCCAACCCAAAAAAGCTGTAATTAATGATTTCAATGAAGAACTCACTAACGTATATCAGGTTATTAAAGAGAATCCTAATGAATTAATCGAGGATTTAAAAAAGCATAAAAATGAATCTGATTATTTTTATGAAGTAAGAGCTTGGGATAGAAATGAAAATTATCAAAATCTATCAAAAATAGAACGAGCATCAAGGATTATTTATTTAAATAAGACTTGTTTCAATGGCTTATACAGAGTCAATAATTCAGGTGAATTCAACTCTCCTTTCGGAAGTTATAAAAATCCCAATATCGTCAATGATAGGACAATAATAGCCGTTAGTAATTACTTAAACAATAACGATATAAAAATTCTTAATGGGGATTTTGAAGATACTTTAAAAGGAATAAGAAAAGGAGCTTTTGTTTATTTCGATCCACCATATGATCCTCTTTCCAAAAGTTCAAACTTCACTGGTTATGTAAAAGGAGGGTTCAATGATGATGCTCAAATAAGACTAAGAGATCTTTGTAATAAATTAAATAAAAAAGGAATTAAATTTTTACTATCCAATTCTGCAACACCTTTCATTGAAGATTTATATTCAAATTATAATATAAATTATGTAAAGGCTAATCGTTCAATTAATTCTAATGCAAAAAAAAGAGGGGAAATAACAGAGGTATTAATTAAAAATTATGAGTGACACATTAAATAATGCAGCTTGGAAAAAATTATTTGAAAAATATCAGATCCTAGAAAAAATTAAGGAAAATAATATTTACGAAATATCATCAAAATTCATCAATGAATTTCGTGAAGCTAGACTAATGACTAAGTTTGATTATAAATCTCAATTACCTAAAATATTTTCAGAAAACAATCTTTCTATACTTCCAATTGCTAGAGGAAACTATATTATATCAAACTTCAATACTTTTAAAAAATTCAAAAAAAATAATATAGAAATCATTAAAATTGATTTCCCTCCCTATATAGAAAGTATTGATTATGAGAATATTACTAGTGAAGCTATCGCATTAAATTGTGCTTACATTTCAAGTATGATAAACGATTTCACAGGAGAAGAAAAACTACTTCCAACAGTAAATGGACGAATGAAATCTTCTTCTTTTAATTTTAATATAGACTCCAATCAAAAGATATTAAACATTAAAGTTAAAAATGCTCAAATTGAAATTGATGGTGGTTACGAAGGAGAAAATGGACTTTATTTAATAGAAGCAAAAAATTCAATATCAGATGATTTTTTAATTAGACAGGTATTTTATCCATATAAATTATGGAATAATAAAATATCAAAAAAAGTTAAAAATATATTCTTGACTTTTACTAATGGAATATTTCATTTTAGAGAATATGAATTTGTAGATCCAAATCATTACAATTCGATTACGCTTATTAAAGAAAAGAAATACATTATTCGTGACGGAGTCATTAATTTAGAGGTGATTCAACATATTTTAAAAAATAAATCTATCCAGCAAGAACCTGAAATTCCATTTCCTCAGGCCAATTCTTTTGAAAGAGTCATTAATCTTTGCGAATTATTGTATGAAAGTAAATACTTAGATAAAAATCAAATTACTAGTAATTATGATTTTGATATTAGACAGACCAATTATTATACAGATGCAGCAAGATATTTAGGCTTAGTAAGGAAATCAAAAAAAGAAAAAATTATTACCTTTTCACTAACTAAAAAAGGAAAAAAATTATTTAATTTATCTTTCACTAAAAGACAAATTAAATTTATAGACTTAATTCTTTCTCATACTGCTTTTAATAAATCCATTGAGTTATATTTAGACCATGGTCGCCCTCCTACAAAAAGCGAAATTGTAGCGATCATGAAAACGTCTAATTTACATGGCATTAAATCAGATAATACCTATTCCAGAAGATCTTCTACAATTCTAGGATGGATAAATTGGATCCTAGAACAAATTGAAGAGTAGGTTTTTCCCTTCTTCGAATCTCTCCTTGGTTTCATCGAAAAAAGTGGAACGACTCTGTTATTATTCATAATATATAGGTATCAAAACTTACCATTATGTACTACAAGAAATTAATAGCAGGAGAAACTATCATTGAATTCCATAACGATTGATTGGGAACGGAAACCGTTATTATAAATGGTCACAGAGTTTGCCAAGGCTCATCTGTATGGGGAATGAACCATTATTTCAGCATCATTGAAGAAGGAAAAAATATCAGATATATCTTGACGACGAAGGTCAATATCAATATGCAAATCTTATTGGATTTGAGTAGAGATGGCAGATTAATTCATGAGGATGTCTTATTAAATTATGGAAGCAAGCACAGAATAAGAAGAAAAAGCAAGGGATGGAAAAATTGCAAAAATATGAATTAGATACAGCCTTGAAATTATTCAAAATGGCATTAAAAGAATCGCCTAAAGATACTGAAATATACTTTCATATGGCTTGTGCTTATTCCATCATGGAAAATGTGCCAGAAGGTTATGAATGTATCAAAAATGCTATAAAATATGGCTTGCCTAATGCAGAAAAAGTATTGAGTCATGATATGTTGGCTTTCTTGAGATTGCAAGATCCGTTTGAGGCATTTGTAGAGAGTGATTTCACCATCTATGAGGAAATAACTGAACCTAAATATGCCTTGATGAAGGAGGTTTTCGCATAAAAAAGATATTAGATTTTAGATCCTAGATCTTAGATTGATTTTTTGAAATTTAAGATCTAAAACGTATCTCTATACAATATGAAACTATACATCATACCAGGATTAGGCTTCGATCATAGAATGTTTAATAATTTGGATTTCAGTGGATTCCAAGCTACTTTCCTGGACTGGATAAAACCACTTCAAAATGAAAGCATCAGTGATTATGCCCTTCGTTTTTCAGAAAAAATAGATGATAGTTCATCCGAAAAAACAGTAATTATTGGACATTCCCTAGGAGGCATCATGGCTTCTGAAATAGCTCGAATAAAAAAGGTAGTGCAGATTATTCTGATTTCCAGTATTCGA